>JAKSPR010000075.1 GCA_024404655.1 Clostridia bacterium
CGCTGTGTAAACGGGACAGACAACAACGCATCGCAGTATTGATCCGAAAGAAAGGACCTTTCACCAATGGAAGACAAAGAATACCTATCAATGACCCCGGAAGAACTCATGAAAATCGATGATCCTGCAGTACGCAGAAAAATTGCAGAAGAGATAAGAAAAAAGAACGGAGAATCAGCCAGCATCATAGCGATGGTCTACGCCGGACCGCAGCAGATGGATACATCCGCTTTCACTGGTGTCTACGCAGCACCGGCAAACAACTCTTTTGCCGCATTCTCTCTGACTTCCCCAAATACCGCTTATCCCACGAACCAGCAACAGCGCACATCCACATCCGCTGTCACTCCAAAAAAGTTCTGCCCGGAATGTGGTACGGAAAACAAAAAGATGGGAAAATTCTGTGAGGAATGCGGAACCAAACTCGTATGAAAATAGAACAGACACCCTTTCCCTACCGCCTGACCGAATGTGTATGGGAAATCACCCTTGCCTGCTGTTTTTCCTGCCGCTACTGCGGCTCCGGCGGCGGCAAAGCCCGCGCAGACGAGCTGTCGACTGATGAATGTCTTGATCTTGCCGCACAGCTTGACGACCTCGGTTGTCAGCGTGTCAATCTGATCGGCGGTGAGGTCTTTATGCGCCGCGACTGGAAAACCATCGTATCGGAGCTGACCCGCCGCGGCATGTCCGTCACCATCATCACAAACGGGTTTCTTTTCACAAATGCTCTGATTGATGATATCCGGACCTCAGGCATCGAATCCGTCGCCGTCTCTCTGGATGCGACCGAAGCAATCCACGATGCCTACCGGCAGGAAGGCAGTTACCGCCGCGCGCTGCGTGCCATAGAAGCTCTGACAGACGCCGGGATTTCTGTTTCTGTCATCTCGACCCTCAACCGGGAAAATGCGGAGCATCTGGAAGAACTCTATGCTGTGCTTGAACAGTATCCTCTGTTCGCATGGCAGCTGCAGGCCTGTTCTCCCATGGGAAACGCCGCTAACCGGGGTGTAGATTATCGTTTTGACCCCCGGAAAGTCATCGCATTCATCGAACGGCACTATAAAACCGCGCCTTTCCTCATGGGCATGGCTGACAACATCGGTTATTTCACAGAGCACGAGGACACCCTGCGCGGGAATCCGCGGGGCGGCGCACCCTTCATCGGCTGCCGGGCGGGTCTGCGTGCAGTCGGTATTGACAGTGTCGGCAACATCCGCGGCTGTGAATCCATGTATGACGATCGCTTCATCGAAGGCAATATCCGCGAAAAATCCCTTCGCGAGATCTGGGAAAATCCGGACGGTTTTGCTTACAACCGCAGATTCACTCCGGAACTTCTGACCGGTACATGCGCCACCTGTCCAAACGGCCCCTATTGTGCCGGCGGCTGCCGTTCCTATAACTATTTTGTTCACAAAAAACTCTATGAGGCGCCCTGTTGTGCCTCTGCAGCGAAGGAGGAACCCTCTCATGACTGACACGATTCTCACCCCTGAACGCAAAGGTTTCATCGTTGTGACCGATACCATTCCCGCAAACAGCGGTGAAGACGTATCCGATGCCATTCAGGCACTCATCGACGCAAACCCCAACCGCACCATCTATTTCCCCGACGGCGTCTATCTGCTGGCAAAGCCGATATGCGGCCCCGCCGACCCGCTTCTGAGCGGCGGTCTCCAGCTGTCTAGCTGCGCCGTACTCAAAGCAGCCGGCGGCTGGAACCATGACGAAGCCATGGTCCGCCTGGGCGGCGAACATGCTGCAAACAACATCTATACCATCGGCAGCAACTACTCTTTTACGGGCGGTATTGTGGACGGTTCCGGTGTAGCTGACGGTATCTCCATCGACAGCGGACGGGAGACCGCCATCCGGGAAGTTTCCATCAAGCACACCCGCATCGGCATCCACATCAAGCACGGTGCTAACTCCGGTTCCTCCGATGCAGATATCATGAGCGTCAACATCGTCGGCAACGGTGCAAGAGATTCTGTCGGTGTTCTGGTCCATGGTTATGACAACAGCTTCACCAATATGCGCATCGCAAAGGTCTTCTATGGTTTCGATATCCATTCCGGCGGCAATGTGCTGAAAAACATTCACCCGCTTTATACCTGTGATTACACCGATTATACGGAGACCTGCGCGTTCCTCGATCATGCGCAGGACAACTGGTATAATTTCTGCTACAGCGATCAGTTCTCCATCGGTTTCCGCACCACAGGCAGCGGCAGATGTACTTATGAGAGCTGCTTCTGCTTCTGGTATTCTTCCGCCGGAAAATACTTAACGGCATTCCGTGCAGACAACAAGTTCAACGCCATCGTCGAGCATATCAAAGTCGGATTCCGTGAGGACACGGAAAACACGTTCCTCTTCGTCGGCGAACCCGGCGGCGCAGGCGTTGTGGAAAATCCCGCATTCCGTGAAACCCTTGTAAAGGATGAGGACTACAAAGACTATCTGCAGGGCAGAATCGTATATTGATTTTCAAAAAAAGGCATAACAGAAAGGGATACCCGATGATTCCATGATCATCAGGTATCCCTGTTCATTTTTCTGTTTCGGTTTTGTCAGGATTTATCCGGATTCATCCGTCTGCATGTGACTCTTCCAGTGCTGCTTTGATTTCCGCATTGCGGTCGGTGAGGAACTGTCCCACTCTGCACTGCATGAAGAATCCCAGCGCAGCGATCAGGATCGTTTCAAAATACGGCTCGATCAGCGTATAGAATTCCCAGAAATTGCCGGGGCCGCCGACCTGACGGATCTCCGCAAAGGTCGTCATGACGGAAGAAACCAGATTGAAGGCCAGCAGGAGAACAAAGATGGAAAGATACAGCCGCCGCAGAACATTCTTCTGCTTCGCCGCGCGGTCTTCTTTTGTTATCCCCACCGCCAGCCGTCCGCCTCTGATAAAGGCCCTGCGCACCATGACGCAGAGGAACACGACACAGACCGTGGTAAACAGGGAGAGCAGAAAATTGATGATCCACTGAATACCGAGATATTCGATATTCTGCAAAACCGCATTTTTTCCGTAAACAAAAATCATTTCCGCAATGCTGGAAATATAGGTGATCGACGCAGAGACGACGGACAGTAAAATCGGCACAAGGGATTTTCCGAATCCAAACCGCAGCACGGAATATCCGATCACACCGAATCCGGCATATTGGATCACCGCCATCAGAATGAGGACGAGATAATATAATACCCACTGCAGTGCTGTCATCGCCGCAGAGGGATGGAGCACCGCAAGATCATTGTCAACATAGGCTTCCAACCCGCGCAGGCCGAAGCACACGATAAGAGGCAGAACCACCATGATGATGACAGAAGCCAGGGTGATGACCTTTTTCATCCGCTGTTCTACCGCTCCTCCCACCGAAGGTGTCTTTTTCTGCTGTTCGTTCTGATTCATTGAAAGAATTTCCTTCCGTTTGTTTCGTTCATATCCCAGAATACCGGATCTATGTCACCGCTGTGTGACGGCTCCCTGATATTTCCGGCAAAAATGCAGAATCAGCGCCCGCGATGCGCATCCATGTAGTTCTGCAGTATGATCTGCGCAGACAGGGTATCTATGACCGTCTTGCGCTTCTTTGCGCGGATGTTGGTCTCATTGAGGATCACATGGGCTGCTGCGGTAGTCAGCCGCTCATCGAATTTATCCACGGGAATGTCACACAGTTCCCCAAGCAGCGCGATCAGAGAATCAATCTTCTCCGCACGGGGTCCCAGGGTCCCGTTCATATTGATGGGATAACCGATGACGATCTTTTCCACATCATATTCTTTTGCATACCGCACGATCTCTGCGGCGACTTCCTTTTTTGATGGGGACTTGATATAACCGATGCCGTTTGCCAGCATTCCGAGAAGATCGGAGACGGCAAGTCCCGTCCGCGCATCCCCATAATCAACGCCGAGCAGACGGCGCTTTATTTCTGCCACGTTGTTGTTCCTGCCTTTCGCATGGTGGTTTTCTTATATTATACACGATTTTCTGTCGGTTGTAAAGGGTTATCGGGTAAGGTTTTCGCAAAGGAACCGTTGAATGGCATCCGTATAGGCCTCCCGGTCAATCATATAGCTGAGACCGTGACCTGCACCCGGTACGGTCAGAATGGTCTTCTTTGCGGTACATGCTTCATAGTTCTCCCGGCTCATTTCACAGGGCACAAAGCGGTCATCCTCCCCGTGGATGAACAGAACGGGCACACGGCACCTTTTCAGTGCATCGGACACTTCCCCATCCGACAGACGGAAGCCTGCATACAACCGCGCACCAAGGGCAAGGAGCGGATAGACAACGTTCCTCGGATAATGCCGCTCGGCAAGAACCTTTTTGATGATCTGCTCCGCTGAGGAATAACCACTGTCGGAAATAATACCTTTCACCTGTGAAGGCAGTGCTTCCCCGCCAGCCAGCAGTACCGTGGCCGCTCCCATGGATATCCCCGTCAGTACAATGGGTGTCTGTGCGCCAAAGGTTTCCAACGCATACCGCACCCACGCAAGACAGTCCTCTTTTTCCTTCACACCGAAAGTAAGATAGTTGCCATAAGCTCTTCTGCTCCTGCCGTGTCCTCTCTGATCAACCAGAAGCACGTGATATCCGAGTTCTTTCAGCAGCTGCATGCCGCCGGAAAAATCCCGCAGGGCCATGCTCTGATATCCGTGGAACAGGATTGCGGCAGGCGCGTCCTCCGCTTTGGCCCGGTAGAGCCTTGCATAGAGCGGAAACCCGTCCCCGGCACGGATGGAGACCCATTCACAGGGAATCTCCATCGCCGCAGTGATCAGCGCAGAGGACTGCGCCTCCAGCGCTTGATACTGCTCCCCGTCAAGGAGTTCTCTTGGGTCGTGCCCCGTCTGATCCGGCACAGCAAAAGCCATGCGGCAGCAGATAAAAGCGCCGACCAGAAGCACCGCTCCCAGGGCAATGAGAATTGTCAGAACAGAAACAGCGATCATCATGATGCCAGACCTTTCGGATAAAACAGAAACAGGCTGCCGCACTCCGGTGCGGCAGCCCGCGTTTGATTACTTCTTTGTGTTGATATGGGAAGAATAGGGATTCTTGTTGCTCTTGTCACCGCTGCCGTGCAGATTCTGGGAACCATTGCGGTAGGGATTGTTCCGGTTGCTGATATATGCCTTCTTCGGACGGAGCACCGCCAGGAGGATCTGGCAGAGCACGTACACGATGACGAAGACAACGACCGCGGTCACGATCATGGAGATAATACCGGCCAGAAGTCCCGCTGCACCCATAAAGCCGAACACAGACCAGACTGCGCCGTAATCATGGGGATGATCATTACCAAGCGCACCGATGATGGGCGTTAAAAAGTCTGTGATGCTGCCGATGACATGGTTTTCGGAGGCTTCAACAAGCACTTCTTCATAACTGCTCTGATAAGTCGCCGCAATGGTATCAAAAGTCACGGCAGGCTTGAAATCCGGAATACCGATGATACCTGCGAGCGGATAGGAAATTGCTTTGTTGTATTTTGCAGCCTTCTGTGCGTAATCCGCAGAGTCCGCCAGAATCTTGAGCCCCTCTCCCACACTGCCGAGGGAGGAAAGAACCGTTTTCTCCTGTGCGCCTGTCATATTTCCTGCAGCCGCAAGGCTCTTATAAACAGACAGGGTGTAGCGGAACAGATCTTCTGTGTCTCTCTGGGAGACAACGGGGGTGTTGTCCGCGTGAGAGACGATATCGACAACAGCTTCCAGCTTTTCGCCGGAGACACCGCATGCAGCCGCAACGTCACACAGATCCTCTGCTGCTACAGCGCACTTTTTCAGCGTAAGACCGATTTCGTTCTCATAGGCGCGGGTGACTTCTGCCTGCATGGACAGAAGGGAAAGGTTCGTTCCGAGAAACACCGAGAGCACAATCATGACCGCAAGCGCTGCGACCGCCGCGCCACACGGGTATATGAACAACTCTGCCATCGGATCGAATGTCTTTTTCATCTTGTGTTATGTTTCTCCTGTAAGGACGAATGAAAAACAGGTTTTGATCTTCTTATTTGCCGGGGTTGCTCATTTCGAGCAGCTTCATCTTGATCTCATCCTCGATACGGGCGAGCTCACCTTCAGCCGCGCGGCGCTTTTCTCTGCCGTCAGCCTGAATCTGTCTGACCTCATCAAGGGTGTTCAGAAGTTCCGCATTGGTTGCAGTCAGCGTTTCCACATCAATGATGCCGCGCTCGAATTCCTTTGCGACCTCGACTGTGCTCTGATGGAGCATCTCTGCATTTTTTTTCAGCAGCTGATTGGTCATGTCGGTGACAGCCTTCTCTGCCTGCAGTGCCTCTTCAGAATGTGCAAGGCCCAGCGTGATGATCATCTGGCTCTTCCACGGCGGAATGGTATTGACGACAGTGGACTGGATCTTCTCGCTCATGAGGGTATCGTTGTTCTGAACCAGTCTGATCTGCGGCGCCATCTGGATGGAGACCATTCTGGAAAGCTCCAGATCGTAGATTTTCTTTTCAAAGCGGTCGCACATAGCGGAGAAGTCATTTGCCTTCTGCGCATCCTCTGCAAGACCGGTTTCCTGTGCCTTCTTTGTCAGCTCAACAAGCGTGGTGTTCCGCTCCAGTTCCAGTCTCTCTTTACCGGCGAGGATGTACATGGAAAGCTCTTTGAAGTATTCAAGATTCTTGTCATACAGACGGTCAAGCAGGGCGACATCCTTCATCAGGGTCGTCTGATGGCCTTCCAGTGCAGTTACAATGCTGGAAACGCTGCCCTCGACCTTGTCATATTTTGCTTTGAGGGTCGTGACTTTCTTCTTTGCGCTGCGGAACAGGGACTTTTTGTTGGCTTCATTGATATCATCGTCAAAGGTTTTCAGTTCACCGACGAGCTTTGCAATCATTTCGCCGCCCTCGCCGAGATCCTGGGTACGTACGGTTTTCAGAGCATCATCGGAGAAGTCCGCGATCTTCTGCTGGGTTGCAGCGCCGTACTGCAAAACGATGGTCGGATCGGTGATATCAATTCTCTTGGAAAATTCGGAAACCGCGGACTTTTCTTCCTCGGTCAGAGAGGACTGCGCCAGCTCTGCCAGCTGTACGCGCTTTTCTTCCACATCTTCCTCTTTGAGGATATTTTCAACTGCCTCCTCATTGCCGAGGGTCAGGGTGATACCGGAAATTTTGGTTTCTTCTGCCATGGTGTTTTTCCTCCTATAATATCAATCAGTTCAGATTATCCATTTTCATTTTTGCTTCCAGCACGTCAATATCGGTGGAGATATCCATTGCATCGTCCGCAAACAATGCGTCGTACTGCTTCTCAAATGCCGAGCGGATCTGCCCGAGGGTGCCTTCGATGGCACGGCGGGTCTCCAGACGGTTGTCACCGGCCTTGTCGTCTGCAATGATCTCCGTGTACTTCCCGGTCAGCTTGACCGTGACAGGGAGATAGTAATTGAAGAACTTGCGCAGCTTCTTCATATCATCCGGTGTGCGGATGAGCTCTGCCCGGATCTTTCCGGTCAGTGCAGCGATCGTCTTCATTTCTTCTGCGGCAGCTGTGGAGCCGTGTGTTTCTGCTGCCTTGCTGTCAGCGAGGATCGCATCCTCGACGCGGTTCAATTCTGCCACAGTGGAATCAATATCCGCATTGCCGGAGGTAAAGGGGATCTCAATGCGTCTTGTCTCCTTGGGAACAAATTTTGCCGTGAGAATACCTGCACCGGCTGACAATGCAGCGGTCAGAACCAGAAACGGGATGCGGTACATAGGGAACGCAAACATGGAGATACCCCACACAGCGGTGGCTGCCCAGATGGGAAGCGCACTTTTTACGGGAACCTCTTTATAGCTGCGTCCGATGGGAGCCTGGGGAGCTCCGTTACGTTCAGTCGTCTTCATAGGGTTTTCCTCCTTTTCCTGTTTCATACTTACCTCTGTTGTTATTATATCATCACTTGACCGTGTTGTCAAGTATTCGTGACACATTTTTTCTAATTTACAAATCGTACATAATCCACCGGGAATCTTCTTTTAGCCCCGCCTTGTCACCGCAGTTCTTCCTTACTCCGGGACCGGCGCCGGGCTCGATTCATAAGTGCAGATACCAGTGCTGCAAATGGGATTCATCATCCTTTCCATTCTGACCAAACCCGTCTGCCAGAGACTTCCGTAAAGCCCAGAGAAAAAAATCATTCTTTTTTGATAATCACTTGCTTTTTTCACAAATATATGATAGAATGCTTATTGTAACAGAGATGTGCATGATTATTGGACAATTTTGTTGCATATAACACTCTTGACAAGCAAGATTGTATCATCACGGGTTCCGCCTCCACAAAAATTCTCACGCTCCCCCGCTCTCAGATGGGGCTGCGTGTGAATAATATAATTTTATAAGGAGAAAAGAATCATGAAGAAGCTCTTTTCCGTTATTCTCGCAGGTGTAGTTCTCTCTGCACTCGCAACTTCTGTTTCTGCATCCACCGATGGTGAGTGCAAGGCAATCGTTCCGAAGGTCAACCCCGCTAACCCCGCAATCGTTGTCGATGGTCAGATGGACGCAGCATACGCTGACTTCGGCGCACCCGTCATGATCGACCTCTTCAACGTTGGTACCGAAACCGGCACCTATGGCGAAGCATACATGATGTGGGACGACAACGGCTACTATCTGTTCGTTAAGGTTTACGACGCAGATGTCCAGATCCCCTCTGAAGACCTCCAGATGAGCAGCCCCTGGAACACCGACTCCGTCGAAATGTTCTTCGACTTCGGTAACGATCACCACGAGCTCACCCAGCAGTTCCGTGTTGACTTCTCCGGCTTCCCGTCCTACTACACCGAAGGCGGCGCTGATTCCGCATACGGTGCTGAAGCAGCTGCTCCTTACTTCGATGACTATGCAGCATACTTCCACAACGAAGGCTACAACATCGAAATGAGAGTCAACCTGACTAAGTTCAATGTCGATCTGAAGGAAGGCTCCGAGATCGGTCTCCAGCTCCAGATCAACGATATGACCGCTGCTAACGAGTCCGGCACCACTGCAGTTTACAACATGGCTAACTCCAACGACGCTAAGTCCTGGGATACCGACCTGTATGACTATGTCAGACTGGGCGCTATGGTTGAGACCATCGTTGTCGAAGAGCCCGTTGCTGAAGAGCCCGCTGCTGACGCAGAAGCTCCCGCAGACATCGCTCCCGCTCCTGTTGCTCCCGCTACCGCTGACGCTGGTATCGTTGCAGCAGCTGCTGTCATGGCAATCGCTGCAGGCGTTGTCCTGTCCAAGAAGCACTAATTTAAAAACATCACTCTCTGTGATACTTTTGAGAGCACCGCATCCGCGGTGCTCTTTTTTTGTCAGTTTTCTTGCATTCCCATGCCGTTTATGGTATAATAAGAGCAACAACACCGATGGAGGCACACGCCATGTATCAGACGATCCCGAAACCCCGCAGAGAGTCCCGTTCCCTGCGTTTTCTCTACCATACCCGTCCGGGCAGAGTCTGCCTCCGCGCAGCCACGACCCGTACCCTCTCCAGCGCCGCAGGCGCATTCCTCGTTTCCCGCATGTCCGCTCCGATGATCAAGGGGTTTGTGCGGACGAATCACATCCGTGTTTCCGATTTTGAAGACCGCAAGTACCATTCCTATAACGACTTTTTCACACGCCGCATCAACCCCGGTCTGCGTCCCATCGACCAGACACCCGGTCACCTGATCTCCCCCTGCGACGGCAAGCTGTCGGTCTACCCTATTCATAAAAATTCTTCGTTCCACATCAAAGGCGGAGACTATACCGTTGCGGAGCTTCTGCACAACCACACGCTGGCAAAGAAGTTCTCCGGCGGTACTTGTCTTGTCTTCCGTCTTGCGGTGGATGACTATCACAGATACTGCTATTTTGACGATGGTTCCAAAGGCCGCAACTACTTCATTCAGGGACGCCTGCATACCGTCCGCGATATCGCCCAGGAGCGCTATACCGTCTTCAAGCAGAACTGCCGCGAATATACCGTCATGAACACAAAGCATTTCGGTCTTGCAGTTCAGATTGAGGTCGGCGCCATGATCGTCGGCAGAATCTCCAATCTCCACGGCATCGCGTCCTTCCGCCGCGGCGACGAAAAAGGCAAATTTGAGTTCGGCGGCTCCACCATTGTGCTTCTTCTGCAGAAAGATGCTGCCGTCATTGCTCCGGAAATTCTGAAAGCAACCGAAAAAGACCTCGAAACCGTCATCCGCATGGGCGAATGTATCGGTACAAGAGGCCCCGGTGCCAGAACACAGAACAACTGAAAAAATCGGCTGTGAACCAACCCGGTTCACAGCCGTCATTTTTATGCGAGATAAATTCTTCTGAACTCTTTCAGGGATTCGACCGGCTCCATGGTCGGATGATATTCCAGACCGCAGGCTCCGGTATAACCGGCCTCGTCCACCTTCTTGAAGATGAACTTATAGTCGCTCTCGCCGAACTGCAGATCGATCCGGCCGGGATGTCCGGCAGAATGCAGATGGGCGATGCAG
>JAKSPR010000076.1 GCA_024404655.1 Clostridia bacterium
ATGATGACAAAATCGTCATCCTGTACAGCGTCGATCAGCTCTTTCACATAGGGGAAAGAAAACTCTGCTTCCAGATCGGGTGAGAGCAGACCGGAAAGGGGTTCTGCCAGTACGATACCGTCCGCACCTGCTGCTTTGTAAGCTTTGGCGTATTCGATCAAGAACGCCGTGGTCTTCTTCATTGCTGCGGTGATGAAATCGGGGTCGGCGATACAGTTGACCAGCGCTTCCGTAACTTCCATCAGACGACCGCAGAGGGAAAACGGACCGATCATTCCTGCAAAGACAGGTTTGTCTGTGATCTGCTTTTTCGCATTTTCAATCGCTTTGATATAAAGTCCGGTACGTGCGGTACCGACAGCAGGGATTTCCAGTGCCTCTGCTTCGTCCTCATCGGAGATCAGGGTGTCAAGGACCGTGGGAATTTCGTTTTCCTCGGCTTTCAGCGTGCAGCCGAAAGCTTCGGCTTCCACGGAAAGGTCCATCATGCTGACGGCAGCAGCGCTGTCCAGACGGGAGGCAAGGAGAACCATGCCTTTTGTCTGCAGTTCTGCAGAATGGGTCAGGTCATAGACACTGACACCCAGAAGCTGTGCACAGGGAAAGGTCAGAATCGGGAGCGGTTTGCCGGAGGCGGGAAGCGCCTGCAGCCATTGTTTCATGTTCATGGGGATACTCCTGTTGGTATTCGGAATCAGTTCTCAAAAAAACCTCTTGCGGCGATGGCTGCGGATGCAGCATCAAGGGTATAGCAGTCTGCACCGATTTCATCGGCAAAGGCCTGGGTAACAGGAGCGCCGCCGACCATGACCTTGACCTGATCACGGATGCCGGCAGCCTTGAGGGCGTCAATGGTATCCTTCTGCGCCATCATGGTGGTGGTGAGCAGAGCGGAGAGACAGACAATTTTTGCGCCGCTTTCCTTGACTGCTTCAACAACGCGTTCGGGATCGACATCGGTGCCGAGGTCAATGCACTCGATACCCTGACCCTCGATCATCATTTTGACAAGGTTCTTGCCGATATCGTGCATATCGCCCTTGACGGTACAGATGACGGCTTTGCCCAGAGGTTCAACACCTGCCTGATTCAGCGCGGGCTTGAGGACCTTCAGACCTTCGTTCATGGCACGTGCTGCGACCAGAACTTCGGGAACGAATACTTCGTTGTTGTGGAACTTTTCACCGACAATGTTCATGCCGGCGACAAGACCGTTATTAAGGATATCGGCTGCCGGAACGCCTTCTTCCAGCGCCTGTGTGATGAGTGCGACAACATCCTTTTTCTTGCCGCGCTGCAGCTTCTCGGAGATTTCATCAAAAATTGCCATAGCTTTTATTGATTCCTTTCTGTATTTGGGATTATGGATTCATTATATCATGCTTTTTACGGTTATGCAATACCCGATTTTGCGCTTGAATTTATAAAAATTGCGGTTTCATAAAAAGCCGCTGACAGGAGTTCTGTCAGCGGCTTGGGGGAGGCTTATTTGGTATCAGTCAAGATTGTAATTGTCGATGGCATCC
Source organism: Clostridia bacterium (assembly GCA_024404655.1). Taxonomy (GTDB): domain Bacteria; phylum Bacillota; class Clostridia; order Oscillospirales; family CAG-272; genus RGIG3925. The sequence continues at coordinate 1,527 of JAKSPR010000076.1, forward strand.
TGTATTTTTGCACGGTGGCTTTCCAGCAGGGATGCGACTTCGTCGTTATTCTTGGTGACCTCAGCATTGAGCGATTCTTTGAACTTGTTTGTTGCGTTGGCGAAGGTCCAGGTCAGATCGGGGACAACGGACTGCATAATGATGTTCAGCATTTCGACGGAATCCTCGTTGCGCAGATTCTTCTGTTCCAGCGTGGTCTCACGGAATACCGGCATGACCATATCATAACTCAGATAGGAAAGTGCATCGGAAAGCTTGGCGGACCGTACCGGATCGGAAACCGTGACGGGAATGGAAAGACAGGGTGTTCCGTAGAAGGAACTGACATAATATGCATCCTGATTTTCATCGTACTTCGGATACGGACAGATACCAAAGGAGAAATCCTTGTCGCGCAGACGGTTGGTTTTGGATATCTCCGCAGTCAGGAACAGGGAACGCTGATTTTCAAATACGCCGATATAGCTTGCGGGATTATCATCTACAGCACCGGAATATGTCATATAGAATCTGCCGTCTGTGGTCGTGACAAGACGGGCGAGCGAGGAAACGACATTATAAAAACGTTCTGTTCCTGCGGTCAGTTCAAGACTGCCGTTGTTGTTGCGGATGATATTCTCGTTGGTCCCCGTCAAGAAACCGTAAATATTCGGATAAGCGCAACCATAGAAGCAGTTTCCGGTGGCGTCGTTTGAAAAGGAATTGTCACCGTTTAGGGATGCCGCTGCTTTCAGGTATTCTCCTAAACGATCCAGCGTCCATTTTCCTCCACGGACAAGATCATAGGGAAGCTCCAGATCAAGATTTGACATGATATTCTCATTGAAATACATACACCAGATGGAATCTATGATCATGAGCTGTGTATAGCTTGCCGCAACGTACAGATTGCCGTTTACGGTGATGCCGTCGTTATATGTTTTGAGCCACCACGGTTCGTCAAACCGGAAGCCCTCGATATCCGGCAGATTGTAAAGATATCCGTCCTTGACAAAAGTGTTCAGATCCCGTGCCGGGACAAAGAAGATATCATAAAGATCATCTCCGGACTTTACGATTTTTCTGCCGTAATTGGCAAGATCGGCATCGACATTTTTCCCGGTTTCCTCCAGTGTGACGCCTGTTTTGTCTTCAAATGCACGGCAGCGGTTATAGAGGATATCGTTCAGAGCTTCGCCGTTTTCGCCTTCACGGTCGATCTGGGCATGCATTGAATAAATGTCCTCGGCATTCAGAATGCGGAAGACACCGCCCGAATACTCTGCGGTATATTCATAGACATATTCAGGAACGGCACTTTCCGTTTCTGAAACGGTAACAGGGGAATTGTCCGTACCGGCTTCCGGTTTCTGCGTTTCGGCAGGGGGGGTCCCGCATGCGCAGACGGTTGATATCAGAGCGGTAAACAGTGCAGCAGTGATGCAGTTACGAATGTTGCGTTTCATATTCATGACCTTCCTTTCGTTTTCTGATGCGATTATAGCACGCAAACAATGGTTTGTAAACGGTTGAAATTCATAGGAACGGTGTAATATTCAGATATCGTCGAAAAATGTGCTGAATATCTTGAAAAGAGGAACACTGTGTTGTATAATAAATACATAAACAGGGAAGGAGGCGCAGTACTTATGGTGTTTTATGCAATCCGCCTGAAAAATCAGCCGCAGGTACAGTTTGCCGCCTCCATTACCATGGAAATCACGCAGGAAAAACACAATATCATTGATCACAGAGAGGGAATTCTGGAGTTTTCCTTTTTTACGGCACCCTGCGGCATTACAGCTGACGGAAAACACTTTGATGTCGGATCGGGAAATATCATAACACTTGTGCCGTCTTCTCTGTATACGATCTCGCTTCCGGAGATGGGAGCGCAGGAAAGATCCTCTTTTACGCTTGCAAGTGCCGCAGTATTCTCACCGCAGATGACCGTGGAACAGTTCGATACCGAAGCGAAGATGCCGGAACCGGAGCTCTGGGATGACCCTGATATGTTTTTTCTGCCGCTCATATCATCGTTGACCGAGGAAGAGTATCAGCAGGCGGCCGCATTGATTACTTCCATCATTGATATCTATGCAGCCGGCAGACCGTCTTCCCGCTGGCTTTGCCTGTCTGATTTTTATGAACTGATTGCCCTTCTGGATACTGCTCTCCGCAATACGGTGCAGGCTGTCAGCAGAGAGCGCTACCAGACCGGAACACGTTATTATATCCGCAAAGCCCGGAAATATATCGAAGCTCATTTCTGCGGCCCGCTGACTTTGTCCGAGGTCGCCGCGCATCTGGAAATATCTCCGGGGTACCTCTGCAGCCTCTACCGGGCAGCGACAGGAAGAACCGTGATCGAAACCATTCAGTACCTTCGTGTACAGAAACTGCGCAGTCTTATCAGTGCGGAACCGGAGAAAACTATGCGGGAACTCTGTACACAGGTCGGCTTCCGGGATGTCCGCTATGTCCAGAGGCTGTTCAAACGCTATTACGGCATTTCCATGCAGCAGTGCAGAAAAATTGACCGGGGTGTTTCCCTTTACCACGAGAATCCATGGGAGAAATCCGATCTTGACCACGATATCTTTTATGATACGCCACATCCGGATGAATCCGAAGAATGATAAAAAATCAAAGAAACGAGGAATAATACAATGTACCGTATTTCCGTACCCGTGATGGTAACCGCAAAAACCTTTGCTCCCGAAGCGATTCTTGCCGACCTGCGTGCAGCAGGCGCCGAGCGTGTTTTCCTTGCCATTCCGCCGATATCCACCGATGAAAAAAAGCAGAATGCCATCAATGAAAAGTTGGCTTCCGCCGTGAAATTCTTCAGGGGACACGGCATTGAGACCGGCGTCTGGTTCTGGGCGTTCTGGGTAGAGGGGGAGCATGGCTTCACGCCCATCACAGGCGTAAACGGCTCGGAAAGCAGACAGGAAAAATGCCCGTTTGATGAGAATTTCCTTGCATTCATGGCAAAACATCTTGCTGCCGTTGCAGCGATGGGCCCCGATCTCATCCAGTTTGACGACGATCTCCGGTTCGGCTTCATCGACTGCGGCTTTGGCTGTACCTGCAAGAATCACCGGGCGGCTATGGAGAAGATGCTCGGAAAATCTTTGCCGGAGGGCTCGCTCTTTGAACTGTTCTTCAGCGGAAAGCCCAACGAATACCGCCGGGCGTTTTTACAGGCCAACGGCGACAGCATCCGGTTATTTGCCCGCCGGGCACGGGCGGCTGTTGACAGCGTCAATCCCGCGGTACGGCTCGGGCAGTGTGCATGCCTCGGTACCTTCGATCTGGACGGCACCGATCCCTTTGAAATATCAAAGCTCCTTGCAGGCAAAACAAAGCCTTTTGTCCGCCTGATCGGTGCGCCTTACTGGGCAGAGCGGCAGAACTGGGGCAACCGACTTTCAAACGTCATCGAAATGGAACGTATGGAACGCGCATGGTATGAGGGGAACGACATCGAGGTCTTCTCCGAGGGTGATGCGTACCCGAGACCCCGTTTCCATGTCCCGGCGGCATATCTGGAACTGTTTGACGCGGCACTGCGTGCAGACGGTTCCCTTGACGGTATCCTCAAATATATGATGGATTATACCGCATCCTCCCGCTATGAGCGCGGCTATCTTTCCCATCATATCAAGGACGAACCGCGCAAGAAGCTGCTGCAGGAAATCTTTGACGGAAAAGAATGTATCGGTATCCGCGTCTATGATTCCATGAAGAAAGCGGAGGACAGTGATTTCTCCGAGCGCGGCAGTCATCCGGCGGTCGTGGAAAATCAGTTCTTCCCGAAGGCTCCCCGGATGCTTACCGCACTTTCCTTCCCGACGGTTTACCGCGGTACCGGCTGTGCGGGCATTGCTTTCGGTGAGAACGCCCGCCATCTGCCCGAAGACGCTTTTGAAAAGCCGCTGATCCTCGATATTCCGGCAGCAAGGATCCTTGCGGAACAGGGCATCGACACGGGACTTGACAGATTTATCGGCAATTCCGGTGCATCCCGCACGCATTTTGCTGAAATGGAAGAGTATGTGCAGGTACAGAGTTCCAACGGCGGCTTCTGCCGCGTGACCCTGAAAGCGGGTGCTGTTGTCAGAGGAACCTATGATGCGGGAGAAGATTTCCCGTTCCTTGCATCCTATGAGAACGCAGACGGCAGAAGATTTATCCTCCTGGGCTTTAATGCGGAGATCGTTTCCGAGGACGCGTGGCGCAATTATGCCCTTGCTGCTATGCTTCACAGAATACTTGCGGAAATGGGCGCAGCCGTTCCGGTACAGTGCCTCGGCAATCCCGATCTCTATATCCTTGCAAAGGAAGACGAAAAACAGTGTGCCATTGGCTTTTTCAACATTTTTGCCGATGACATTGAACCGGCAGAAGCGAAGATTCCCGGCAAATGGAGCAATGCCCGGTTTTATGGCTGCACAGGACACAAGACAGAGGAAGGAATCGTCATCGACTATATTCCGGCCTACGGCTACGTGTTTGTTACTCTTGAAAAATAAAGCTGTTTTGTCCGCAGAAGAAGGAACACAGCACTTGACATACTGTACTCCGGTATGTTACAATATGGAAAAGAAAGGATTGTTATCGTCATGGAAGAATTTGTAACCTATGAAGCGTTCGGTGCTGTCGGCGACGGCAAAACCGACGATCAGGCGGCCATTGTCGCAGCGCACGCTTATGCCAATGAACACCATCTGCCGGTGAAGACCAAGCCGGATGCAGTCTACTATATCGGACCGGGAAAAACGCCTGCCGTCATTATGACAGACACGGACTTCACAACCTCCCGTTTTATCATCGACGATACTGTGACAGAGGACTACCGTGCCCAGATTTTTGAAGTCCCCGCATCCAAGCCTTCCGTATCTCTGCCTATCCCTCCTGTGAAAAAGGGACAGACCCATATTGATCTTGCTGCCTGCGGCATCACACTGGAGGATGATATGTACGTCCGGATTTCCAGCGACGAGCAGATGCAGTATATCCGTCTCGGTGCCAATCAGGACAGTGGTTCTCCCCAGCAGGACAGCTTCGTCCTGACAAAGAACGGCGATATCCTCTCAGGCATCAACTGGAATTATACCCGCATCACAACTTGCAAAGCAACCCCCATTGACAAGGAACCGCTTGTCATCCGCGGCGGACATTTCACGACGATTGCCAATCAGGCAGAATCAAAATATACCTATTACGGCCGCGGTTTTTCCGTCAGCCGTTCCAATACCACGGTGGAAGGCGTCTATCATACCGTCACGAGTGAAATTGATCATGGAGCGCCTTACGGTGGATTCTTCAGCTTTGGCTGGTGCGCTTACTGTACGCTGAAAAACTGCCATGTGACGGGTCATAAGATCTACGATACCATCGGCTCGGCAGGTGTGAAGGTTTCCATGGGGTCCTATGATATCAACTGTACCGGCGTCATTGAGATCAATTTCCTCGGCTGCCGTCAGGACGATATCCTCAACCGTACCCTGTGGGGTGTGTTCGGCTCCAACTTCTGCAAGCAGATCACCTTTGACCACTGCGTCCTGTCCCGTTCCGATGCTCACTGCGGCGTGAGAGGATACGTGATCCGCAACTCCGTCATGGGCTGGATGGGAACGAATACCATCGGCTTCGGCGATATGATCATGGAGCACGTGACCTGCTACTGCGGTTCTGTTGTCGGCTTCCGCTATGATCACGGCTGTACCTGGGACGGCGATCTGACACTCCGGAATATCACCTGGATCCCCATGCCGGGTACCTGCCTGTCCCCGGTCATGCTCAATGTTCACAATAACGGTCAGCATGATTTCGGCTATCCCTGTACGCTGCCGCACAACATCCTCATCGAGAATGTGCTTGTTGTGGACTCCAATGTTCCCGATAATTATCCCGGTGTCCGCATTTTTGCAAATTTCATTCCGGAACTCACCGAGGCAAATAAAGACACCTATGTGGAACCCTATCCGCTGAAACGTCCGGACAGCATCACCATCCGCAATCTCCGCACCCTCTCCGGCAAAGCGCTCATCATCTGCGATAACATGGCGCTGTTCCCGGATATGAAAATTGTCGTTGAATAACGAAAGGATTTCCATTATGATCAGAGTAGCAGTCATCGGTACCGGCAATATCTGCCCCGCACATATCAGCGCGTATCTTGCGTTCCCGGAGCGGTGTAAAATCGTCGCACTCTGCGATATCTATCCCGAGAAGGCGGAGCGCATGAAAGCGCGCTTCAGCCTTGATGACGCACGAATCTATGATTCCCACAAAAAGATGCTGGACTGCGAAGATATCGACCTTGTCAGCGTCTGTACACCGCCTTATACCCATGCGGAGATCGCCATCGACTTCATGCGCGCACATAAGAATGTTCTTGTGGAAAAGCCCATGGCGTCCTCTCTTGCCGAGTGCGATGCTATGCTGGAAACAGAAGCTGCATGCGGTGTCACCATGGGTGTCATTGCCCAGAACCGTTTCACAAACGATGTCTGGAAACTGAAAAAGACCCTTGACAGCGGTCTTGCAGGTGATATCGTCCATGCGACGGTGGATTCTCTCTGGTGGCGCGGACACTGCTACTATGATCTCTGGTGGCGCGGCTGCTGGTCAAGAGAAGGCGGCGGATGTACACTCAACCATGCGGTTCATCACATTGATATGCTGGGCTGGCTCATGGGTACGCCGGAGCGTGTGACGGCGGTGCTTTCCAACGTCAGCCATGACAATGCGGAAGTGGAGGATATTTCCATCGCTGTCATGAAGTACAAAAACGGTGCGCTTGCCCAGATCACCAGCTCCGTCGTCGATCACGGCGAGGAACAGAAAGTGATTCTGCAGGGCAAAGAAGCAAAGATCGCAGCTCCCTGGTCCACCGCTGCAAGCATCTCCAAAGAAAACGGCTTTCCCATCCGTAATACGGAGCTGGAAAAGCAGCTTTGTGACTTCCACGATCAGATCCCTGATCTTGCCCACACGGGCCATGAAGGTGAAGTCGACAATGTCCTGACCGCCCTTGAAACCGGAGGCCGTCCTCTGATCGTCGGTGTCGACGGCAGACGGTCGGTGGAACTCATCACCGCCATCTATAAGGCAGGCTTTGAGGAACGCACCGTGACGCTGCCGCTTTCCAAAGACGATCCCTTCTATACGGCAGAGGGCATTCAGAAGAATGTTAAGCATTTCTACGAAAAGACCACCAGCGCCGAGAATCTGGCGGATGTGGGTATCACGCTTGGAATGAGCGAGAAAAAATAAGGTTTACGGAAGAGGTGATTGTACATGAGATGTATATACGAAAAGACTGTATTCACAGCAGCATGTCTCATTTCTGCTCTTGTTATGGGCGCATGCGGAGAGAGTGCACAGAACCTGGTCAGTGAGAATCCGTCCCAAGACCACGCACAGACGACTGTGGCTGCAGAAAACGTAGAAGAACCCGGCAATGGCCGTTCCGATGTGAAGGACAGCCTTCCTGCTGATCTCGATTTTGGCGGAGCAGAGGTACGTCTTCTGACGCGGGGCGGTGACGCAGATACCGAGATCGAGTTTTACAGCGAAAAGGAAAACGGCGAAGTTGTCAACGATGCCGTGTTTATCCGCAACAGTCGGGTGGAAGATCGTCTGCACATCAAATTGAAGCTGGAGCTTGACCGCAATGCGACCCGTCATGCCAGTATTTCCGATTCTATTTCAAAATTTGTCCGCGCAGGAAGCGACGAATATGAGGTCGTGGGCAGCAGTACGTACGGAATCATGCCCCAGACCATGGAAGGCATGTTCCTTGATCTGAACACGCTGGATTTTCTTGATTTTTCGCAGCCATGGTGGAATCAGGCGTTTCTTGAAATGACGGATTTCGATGGTCATAACTATGCGGTCATCGGGGAACTTTCCCAGACGATGATCTCCGGTACTTTCTGTATGTTTTTCAACAAAGATATGTTCCGGGAGTTTTATCCTGATGATCCCTCCCTTTATGAGACGGTAGAGTCAGGCACATGGACCCTTGAAAAAATGATCTCCTACTGCACGCCGCTCTATCAGGATATCAACGGTGACGGTAAGGCGAATGAAGGGGATCGTTTCGGTCACTATTTTACTAATACCCAGACACTGGAAGCCGATGCATTTGTCGGCGGCTGCGGTGTGGGACTGCTCAATAAAAATGAAGCGGGAGAAGCTGTCTATTCCGGTATCAGCGAACGGACTGTGAAGTTCACGGAGCTCATGAATGAGCTCCTGTTCCAGAACAATAACACCTGCCGTCTGCCCAACAATAACGAGACGATTATGGATACGATGGTAAATGAACAGACGCTGTTTACGTCCTGGATGCTGACCGGTGTCAACTATCTGCGCGATATGAAAGCGGATTACGGTATTATCCCCATGCCGAAGCTGGATGAATCCCAGCCTTCCTATATGGCTTATGTTCATGACGGCAGTACGGCATTCGGCGTACCGACGACAGCACAGAAAACAGACCTTGCGGCATGCTTTCTGGAAGCGATGTCCGCGGAGACCTACCGTGTTGTGACGCCTGCTTATTTTGAAACAGCGCTCAAAGGCAAATACTCCCGTGATGAAGAAACCTCCCGCATGCTGGATCTGATCGTTTCAGGTGTCTATCTGGATCCGTCCTATGTATACGGACAGAGCCTAGGTGCTCCTATCTCGAAGATGCGTGATATCCTTGCTTCCGCCAAGGCATGTGAAAAGGCGGTATCGACTCTGACAAAGTATGAGAAATCAATCCTCAAATCCTGGGACAAGATCATCTCCGCCTACGAGACCATCGGGAATCAGTAAAAGTTAAGCGCAAAAAGGACCGCCGGCAAAATGGCGGTCCTTTTGCTGTGTGTCAGTCGGGTATTCCGGATATCCCATCAGCCGGAAAGTCGTCTCCCGGAACAA
>JAKSPR010000077.1 GCA_024404655.1 Clostridia bacterium
TCAAGGGGATCGACGGGATTGAGCTGGACGATACGGGTGGTGTTGAAGTGGAGCGCGCCTTCGGTGGGATGGTCGAAGGCCAGAATATCCTCGCGGATGTTCTTGATCTTGCCTGCTGCCTGCCACTCCTTATAGAGCTTCTGCATTTCCTGTCTGTGGGCAAAGAATGTCTTCTTGTCGACATTCGCCACACGGAAGCAGAGGGTCATGGGCTGGCACAGCTTGTCAGCCTCACGGCCCAGACGGGTGGGAATGCCCGCGTAGGTGCAGAGGTCAGCGTCACCCGTGCAGTCGATGAACATGGAACCCTCAAAGGTGAGAACACCGGCCTTGGTGGCAACGGAGAGGGACTTGATGTGATTGCCGTCCTTGCAGACACCGCAGAGGGTCGCGTGGAACAGAACATCCACACCGGCTTCCATGGTCTTTTCGTCAAGGATGACCTTTAAGTCTTCATCATAGAAGCACTTGCCGCCGCCGCGCTTGACAAGCTCCGCGACCAGCTCGGAGAAGATGCCGCGGCTTAAGTCGTGGCGCTCTTTTGAGCCGTCTTCATGGGTGATGGTGGTATGGTAGCGCATGAAGGGGTAGATGAGGCAGTTGGATGCCGCACCGCCTAAGAACCCGGAGGATTCCAGCAGAAGAACCTGCTGTCCCTGTCTTGCGGCAGCGATGGCTGCGGCACAGCCGGTGAAGCCGCCGCCGAGGACGATGATATCATAAGTTTTCATGGGGATGATCCTTTCTCTTTATCAGTTGCTGCTCTTGAAGGCCTCGTTGATGGTATCGAGGTTCTTCTGAACGGTAGCCGCACGCTTTGCCAGCATGGAGGCGAAATCATTTTTGTAGTTGGTGGAGATCATGGTGGTCATCTGGTTGAGAACATCGCCGACAGCAAAGATGTTGCCAAGGTCGGAACCGCGGTTCTCATAGATGATATCCAGCATCGCGGAGGATTCTTCATCGCGCGCGACCTTGGTCTTCAGCATGGTGTCATAGTATGCCGGGGTGATGAGCTTTCTTGCATAGTATGCAGCAGCTTCCATGAAGGCTGCGGATTCTTCGGGCTTTTCCAGCATGATGGGCAGACAGACGCAGCTTGCTGCGCCGGTATGGACGTAGGATTCATAGCTTGTCTGGTTGTCAAAGACCTTGGGCAGCGGCAGGATACCGAAGTCGGTCTCCATGGAACGCATGGCCTTGACGTTGTTCATGGTGCCGAATAAGAACAGGGCGTTGCCGGAGGCGAACAGACGCTCACCGCGGACGACGTTGTCCACGCTCTTCAGCTCGGCGTCCATAAGCGTAGCGTCGGTGCAGTTCAGGGTGGAGGTACGGGTGTTGTAGATATCGAAGATCTTGTTCATGACAGCGATGCTGCGCTCGGAGTCACCGTTCCAGACGAGGGTACCGTCTGCTTCTACGTTGACCATCTTGACGCCGGATGCGGCATAGAAGCCTTCGGTGGAGTTGAACAGGACCATCAGACCGATCTTGTCGGCGGAATCCATGATACCGTTGCCGTTGATATCCTCGGAGGCATTCAGGCTCATCTCCATCATCTTGTCAACGGTCCACTTGCCGGAATTGACGATATCATAGGGATTCTCCAGGTCGTAGGATGCGATGACCTGCTTGGAGAAGAAGATAGCGTATGCGGCGCGCATGAAGGTTTCGCTGATATCGCCGTTTGCATAGTAGACGGAGCCGCCGAAGGTGTTCGCCTCGGTGAAGCTCTTGTTCCACCAGGGAGCAGTCAGATCGACACAGTCAAAGTCGGTGATATCGTAGAGCATACCGTCGCGGGCGAGCTTGGCGCTTTCCTGAATGTTCGGTAAGAACAGGCTGTAGGTATTGTCGCCAGCCTGAACCAGCTTGGAAATGGTCTGGGCCATGGTGCTGCGCTCATAGAACTCATTGACGATATGGCAGTTGAACAGTTCTTCCAGTTTGAGGTCACGGGCATAGATGGCGTCGTCGATGACATCGCCGGATTCCTCGGTGATGGCAAAGTCGATGGCGGTCCAGCGGCCGTTGACGTCACCTTCCATTTTGGACATGATATAGAAATCCTTGCCGCCCATATCGGAAACGGTCAGGTTGACGACTTCCTCGGTTTCGGCGGGTTCGGTTTCAGCGGGAGCTGTGACGGCAGCGGTATTCTGAGGTTGGGTCGGGGTTTCTGCAGCCTCACCGCAGGATGCCATGGATCCGGCGAGCAGCAGAAGGGCAAAGCAAAGGCTGAGTGAACGTTTCATAGATGAAATTGCTCCTTTGTCGTGATGTTTTTTGATAGGATATCTTGAATATAGCGGTGTTTTGTGATAAAATGAGAGAAAGCACCTATCTATCATATAATCATAACATATTATTCCGTCATTCAATAGGAGATTATCAACCGAAAACAGGAAAAAACGTATTTTCTGATTCGGTTTTTGAGAAGGAACGGTACCTGCGATGAAATACAGCTTGTTTTCCGATATTGCCCCGAATATTCTGCGGCTGGAGAATTATCCCACGCCGATCAGCCAGGAACGCACGGAGAAACAGACCGCTGCATACCGGCTTTTATATCTGCGGCAGGGCGCTATCGAATTTGAAGCCATGGGAAAGCAGTTTTCCCTGAAAAGCGGAGATCTTCTGTTTTTCCTGCCCTATCAGAACTATTCCACGGTCATTGACCGCGATACGGTTCTTGTGAATATCAATTTTGATTTCTTCCGCACACCGGAGGCAAGCCGGGGAGAAGCGCCGCGGATGGTCTACTTTGCGGATGAGGTGTCCGGGATGCCCACCGCAACGGAGCTCTGTATGTTCTCCGACGCACCGGAGTTTTCTGAGCCCTTCCGGCTGGAGTATCAGCCTGCCATCGAGGATGCAGTCGACCGACTCTGTGAAGAGCAGAATCAGCGTCTCATCGACTATCGTCTGCGGCAGAATGCGATCCTCTGTGACCTGCTTGTACAGATTCACAGACAGGCAGCGGCAGCGGAAAATCCGCGGCTCCTTCCCGTGACAGCGGAGATTCTTGCCTATATCAACGAAAACTGCGAGGGACCGCTGGACCGGAAGCGGATCGGTCAGCTCTTCCACTATCACCCCAATACCATCAATCACATGGTCAGGGCAGCGACAGGCATGACGCTGCATCAGTATATCACCGATACCAGACTGCACAGGGCAATGGAGCTGTTAAGCACCACAGAGCAGCCCGTCACGGAAATCGCCGCGCGGCTGGATTTCTATGACAGCAGCCACTTTGCCGCAGTATTCCGCCGGAATACCGGTATGCTGCCGACCGAATACCGGGAGCGCACGGAATACGGACAGAATGGGAAAAAAGAAATATCTTTATCAAAAAACCACATTTAACCACCAAAACAAACAGAATTTTGGCAAAAACCGTTGACAAATCCTGACGTATCCATTATAATAACAATGGAATGTAAAAATTATTTGTTTTGCACGCGGTGCGGACTGCACCGGATGCAGAAACGATTGAGGAGGATAAACATGAAAAACAGAAGATGGACCGCGGCGCTCCTTCTGGCGGCGCTGGCAGCGGGAACTCTGGTTTCCTGCGGCTCCGCAGCGGATACTCCCGCTGCCGTTGATACGGGTGCGAAGCCTGCGGAAACCGAAGCAGAGACCGAGGCTCCCAAGGACCCGGCGTATGTCGCGGATATCGACCACACAAAGAACTGGGACGGAAGAGATTTCCGTATTCTTGCAGCTGCATACTGGTCTCCCGGCGATGAATTTACCATTGATGAGATCACGGGTGATGCCGTGGATGACGCTGTGTTCAACCGCAACAAGAAGGTCGAAGACCTGTACGGCGTGAATATCTCCGCAGATGTCATGGATAATGCCAAGGCAACGGTACAGAAGGAAGTCCAGAGCGGCTCCCAGACCTATGATGTTTTCGCGCTCTGCGCCTATGAAAGTGCCGCGCTGGCGGTCAACAACTTCTACGTTGACCTCATGTCCACCGAAAACATCAACTTAAACAAGAAATACTGGGATCAGGCGCTGGTCCGCAACATGTCCATCGACAATAAGCTGTTCTATGCCGCAGGCGATATCTCCATGCGCGCAAATGACGGTACGTTCCTCATGCTGTTCAATAAGAACCTTGCAGCACAGAACGACCTGCCCGACCTGTTCCAGACCGTCCGCGACGGCAAGTGGACCATGTCCTATTTCAACACCCTCATCCAGGATGTGACCCGCGACCTGGACGGTGACGGCAAGCTCACGCCCGAAGATATGTGGGGCTTTGCGACCCAGCAGGAAGCATACCTCGGCTTCTACTATGCGTGCGATGAGACCATCATCGGCCGTGACAAGGACGGTATGCCCATGCTTGATCTTGCCAGCGACCGGTTCTACCGCGTCTATGAGACCATCGTCGATGTTCTCCGCAAGGGTGACAAGACGCTGTCTGCCCACGATTATCTGGGCTACGGCGGCTCCAACGATCTGATCAACGCAAAGATCTTCAAGGAAAGCCGCGCTCTGTTCTACTATTCCGTCGCAGGCTGCTTCTCCGGCTTCCGCGATATGAAGGACGATTACGGCGTTCTGCCCGCACCGAAATTTGATGAGGCGCAGGCGGATTATGTTTCCTACGTCTACCACGGTGCAGGTCTGTTCTCCATTCCCACCACCGCCGCCGATACCGCATTCTCCGGCTTCGTCATGGAAGCACTGGCAGAAGAGGGCTATGCAGGCGTCACGCCCATCTACTACGAGACCACGATGAAGGATAAGTACCAGCGTGACGAGAACTCCTCCGAAATGCTGGATATCATCTTCCGCAACCGTGTATGGGATCTGGGCTATATCGTCGACTTCGGTCAGCTGTCCACCAAGCTCATGCAGCAGATTGCAAAGGGCGCAGAGAACTTCTCCTCCACCTACGAAAAGAGCATCAAGTCCACACAGAAGGCCATCACCAAGTATATCGAGACCTACGAAGAATCCACCAAGTATTGATTTTTCCAACGATACGAAAAGACCGACCCGCCGGGTCGGTCTTTTCTGCGTATATGATCAGTTTCCAGCCTGATAGCTGTATTTGAATCTGCCGAGAGGCGCTGCATCGCCGTGGATATAGAAATCCATGATATCGCCGGTGATGCAGGTGTTGTCGCTCCACTTGAAGTACAAGCTTGATGTATCGGTCATGCCGATCAGTGCCCGGCCAAGGGAGAGCTGCAAAGTATTTCCGCTCACGGTATAGGATGCTTCGCCCACCTTGTTCCAGAGCCAGTCCATACCGTCTCCGGCGTAGACAAGCACATCAGCTTTTCCGTCGCCGCGGGGCTCGACAATGTAATCAAAGGTGTTCCACTGGGCGGCGCCGATCTCTCCGCAGTCGAGATACAGCCGCATCCAGCCGGTGTCGGCCTCATAGGGCGTGATATCCTCTGCACAGCGTACCATGAAATAGAAGTTTTCGCTGTCCCGTGCGAGCTTTGCTTCGGTCAGGTCGTTGCGGCCCGTGGTGTCGGTATAATGAAGATCACCATAGCCGGGGCAGTCACGGTCAAAGGTGTTGCCGGCATAAGCGAGGTAGCGCGGGGAAACGTCGTCCCACTGGGATGCGTCTTTTGCAATGTCCACGGTCTTCTGGGCGGACGCTTCTGGGACGGCTCTCGTTCCCTTGTAGCGGCGGATGAAGGAGACCATCTGATAATAGTAGTTGTCCGCAAGATCGCCCTTGCTGGGTTCAATATCGCGGCTGTAGGTGTCGTTGAACTCATCCGGGAAGGCGTTCTTCACGGACTGCCATTCGGCATTGCGGCCTGCGACCCATTCATTCCAGCCGGTGATGAAGATGAAGTCGGGGTCTACATCCAGCGCATATTCAAACTGCTCGGTGAAGTTCGCACCCCACAGCTTGGCGTCTTCTCTGGTATCTTCACCCTGGGAGGTGTGGGTTCTGCCGAAGATGTTCTCGCCGTTCATGGCGGTCAGACCGATCTCCGCAGACCAGTTCTGTGCGACACCGACGGTCATCTGCTCCGGTGTGCCGTCATCGCGGTAAGTGACCGCCTGAGGATAGACGGACAGCCAGGTCCATTTGCCGTTTTTCATCTCCCGTTTGGAATTGTAGGTGGGCTCGCCGGGACGGAAGGTAAAGAAGTTCCGAATCTCGCTTTCGATCGGATCGTTTCTGTCAAGGGCGCGGTAGTTCGACATGAGCAGGGGTTTTCCGTCCCAGTAGAACCACAGATCCTGATAGAGACCGTCGCGGAAAATCGTCAGGTACAGATCCCGCAGCTGCGCAACGGTATCGGGACCGTCATTGAAGGGCAGCAGGAATGAGATCTTCGGCGTATTGACACCCTGTGCGCGTGCTTCGGAGAAGACTTTACACAGCATGAGGTAACCCTCGCGCCAGGTGTAGGTGCCGTTGGTGTTGTCAAAGATGACCACATCCACCCCGGAGGTGGCAAGCAGCTCTGCCTGACGGCGGTAGACCCACGGATCCACACCGTTATAGAAGCCGTAGATCGGTTCGTTCCAGTGATAGGCTCCGGTGCGGAATTCCTCCCACAGGGGATGATTGTAATCGTCAAAGATTTCGGGGTGCGCTTTCTGCAGCTCCGTCACGTTGATGGCCCGGTTGTGATTCTGCCCCGAATGCCAGGTCCAGAAGAACAGACCCACATATTTGCCCTGACGGGCGTCGCCTGTCTCGGCATTGGTGGGAAGGGTACGGCCCAGCGCATCGGTTGCGGCCCAGGTGTCGGGCATGGCATCGAGGACGACGATGGGATCATCCGGACCGGGTACATGTTCCGGCGGGGTCGTGACGATCACGGAATAGTCCACAACGGATTTGCACTGTGCAAAGCGGGTCGTCGGTGTGTAGGTATAGTGGATATCCATGGTGAAGACGCCGGGGGTTTCGTAGTTGTCCACATACAGATAGGTACCGGATGCGGATTCCGTGAAAGCCCAGACGCCGACGCCGCCGGTACCGTCAGACAGCGTCAGGATATATTCGCCGGGCTCCTGCTCCGGAAATTCAAATTCCAGTGTTGCGTTGTCCGGGAAATCTTCGTAGGTTTCTTTGGCGATGGGATCGTTTGCGGCGGAGGCTGCATAGCTGCCCATCCAGCGGTAGAGATAGAAGGTGATATCGCCCTCATCATCGCTGTAGCTGGGGCAGCTGACGTCCAGCTCATCAAAGGTCGCCGTTGCGGAAAAACGGCAGGAAAGAGCGCCGGTGGTCACCTGCATGGCCCCGCGTCCTTCGGCTCCGTCATGGTAGGAGAAATAGCAGGAGGTTTTGGATTTCAGATTTGCGGGGAGAGCCTCGGTGACAGCTTCCGTCACGGCAGCGCTGGGGGGGGCTGTCTGGGTACTGTCATCGGGGGCGGTTGGCCCTCCTGCCTGATCGCAGCCTGTCAGGATGAGCGGCAGGGTCATGGCAAGGGAGAGGGCCGCAGCACAGAGTTTCAGTTTGAACATGGTCGGATTCTCCTTTGGAAAAGAAACAGGGCTGCTGCCTTGATCTGCAGCAGCCCATTGCTGTCCGGATTATTTGCCGGGGATGATGACGGTGAAGGAACCGTCGGGGATGGAGCTTGTGTTGGACTTGCCCTTGACAAAGGCTTCCACAACGCTTTCATCGGTGTTCAGACCTGCATAGGACCAGTAGCCGACGCCGGAACCGGATTCATCGACACCGTCGCCCATCCAGAACAGGTACTCGCCTGCGGGAGCGCCGATGCCTTCCAGGGTGATCTGCATGACAAGCAGTTCGTTGTCGGAATAGTCCTCAAAGGTCTGTTCAAACACGGGAGTGCCTGCGACGGAGGTGTCGTAGTCGGTATTCCAGGGATACAGACGGAAAGTCAGGCTGCCGATATCATTGGACCAGGAGGGGCAGTTGACGGCGATTTCGGAAAGATAGCCTTCTGCGATGTTGAGATGCACAGCGGCAGTGGCACCGTTCATCAGGGAAACGGGGTTGCGGCTGCCCTCAGCTTCTTCATAGAAGGTGGCTTCGATGTAGGTGTCGCGGACCGGAGCTTCGGTGACGGCCTCGGTCACAGCTTCGGTGACAACAAGCGCTTCGGTGACGACAGCATTATCGGTAACAGGATTGGTGACAGCAGGAGCAGGAGCTTCACCGCCGCAGCTGACAGCGGACAGGAGCAGGACTGCACAAAGGGATGCAAGGGAAAGAGCACGAGTCTTTTTCATGGCAAATTGCCTCCTTTAGAGATTTGTGTTTATCATATCACAAATTATGGGAAAAATCAAGTAGCAATGCAATGTTTTGTGAAAAAAGACGACTGAGTTCACAGCACTTTGTCAGGCGAGGACGATGTCCTTTGCGCGGAAGTCGCACAGGCGGTTGTCGTAGCCCGTGGTATCGCGGAACAGACGTATGGTCTTCTTTGCCTGTTTGTCCCCGCAGACCGCTTCCACTTCATAATCACCGTAGAAGCCGCGGAAGTTGAGACGTTCGCCTGCTTCTCCGGAAAATTCGGTGTGCCACGTATGATTGATGAGTTCGTCCAGAACCCGGTAAGCGGGCTTTTCGGAGCAGTCGTCATAGCGGATGAGACCTGCATGGAAGCGATTCTCCCCGCCGAAGGCCGTCCGGTCGGCAAAGTTCCACCAGACGACGGAATCCGCAAAGGGTCTGCCGAACCACAGCTTATAAAGCCGCTTCACCATCTCCGCCTGGAAAGCTTCGCCTTCTTCGTCATTGCCCCAGGAGGGAATGGAGACCTCGGAAACGGAAACAGGCAGACGGAAGTCCCCGTAGCGGTCAAAAACATCCAGCAGCCGCAGAGGATTGCAGACCTGTTTCAGCGCCCAGAAGGCTGTTTCCTTGTCACAGTAGCAGTGATACTGCATGCCGATGCCGTCGATCGGAACACCGCGGGTCAGGTGATCTTTGAGTGTCATATAATAGAAGCTCCGATTGCCCACATAGCGGTCGCCGAAGGATTCGTACATGCCTTCGTTCCAGTAGAGCTTGGAATAGGGGAAATACTCCCGGCAGCGGGCAAAGCTCCATGCCTCGTAATCCGGCTCGTCGGCAAACTGCAGATTGCGGCAGCCGTTGCCGGGATAGCAGTTCTTATAGATGGAGATCATCTCATTGATGACGTCAAACTCGTGGAATTCCTCTCCGCAGTGCTCGGCGATTTTGCGCAGCCGCTTGTCAATCTGCATCCGCAGCATCCGGTTGTCGTCGGAGATCCATTTCGGCTGGAAGGAGTTATAGACCAGACAGTGACCCTTCATGCGCATCTTGTGTTCTTTGCAGTAAGCGATTGCGGTATCAATGGGCGGACGGCGGAACACAAAGGGGGAATCTTCCGCAAATCGGGGTTTGCCTTCCTCAGGCTCCAGCGTATCCCAGTAAAAGGGAATGACGCCGTAGTTGCAGATTTTTGCCAGCTTTTCCCGCCACATCGCGCGGCGTTCTTCATCTTCATAACCGTCCAGATAGAACATCGTTGCGCCGAACTTGAATTCGTGGGATACCTGCCTGATATGGACCTTGACATTTTCAAGGGGTTTTCCATCCGTATCGACGAAGCGGAGCGCAAACTGGCCCTTTCTGTTTTCTTCAATGTCGCGGTCCAGCTTGTCGTCCAGATAATAACCGTAGGAATCAAATTGGTCGATGACTTTCTGCATTTCTGTCGTTTCAGCCATGTCGGATCATGCCTCCTGTTTTTTTCTGCATTTTTCTGAAATCAGTATACACCCGTTGACGTCATCCGTCAAGAGAAAAGAGAAAATCGCGGAAAACTTGAAAAAACCCTTGCTTTTTCTCCGTACTTTCGGTATAATGGTAACGGCATAAAAAACGGATATGCCAAATGAATCCCCGGAGGACAATCTGCGTGAAATATTATCTGACCGCCGATGGCGGCGGCTCCAAGCTGCTGGTCATCCTGTATGACGAAAACTTCCATATTCTGCGCTCGGTGCGCACAACAGGAACCAATTCCAGCTTCAAGCCGAAGGAACAGGTAGCTGAGGAAGTCGAAAAGCTCTCCATCGAACTTTTTTCCGATGAGATCGGCGAAACCGTCAAAGAGATCGAATCTCTTGATATGAGCATTGTGGGTGACGCCAAAGTGGTGCTTGAAGCCATGAAACGGCGGGTCACCATTCATAATTACCATGTCTGGGATGAAGGCAAGACGCCGCTCGGTGCGACGGGTGTCCTCTATGGCTGCGTAGCCCAGGCCGGAACCGGCTCCGATGCGTTTCTGATCCAGCCAGACGGCAACTATCTTGCCGGCGGTCTGGGCGCACAGCTGGGTGCCGAGGGCAGCGGACACAGTGCATTGGCCGGACTGATGGCCGAAAACAGCATT
>JAKSPR010000078.1 GCA_024404655.1 Clostridia bacterium
CTCCTCCCCCGCGATCAAATAACGCCCATAATAAAAATGGCGCACGCAGTTTCCACTGCATGCGCCATTTTTCAAAGAAACTCTTTATTTGTACCTTGCCAACGCTGTGATGGCGGTATTGGTATCGGGAATAAAATATTCATCCCCGCCTATAGTCTTCATGGATCCCGGATATGCGTAATTCTCCACGGAGAACTCGCCGAGACGGAAAATCAGATCCAGATGATTGGTGAAATCCGCAATGCTCAGATTCGTTGCAACACCGTTTTTCAGGGTCTTGTAAAGCTCCGGCGCATTGGAAAGCGTCGTGATGCGCTCCACTGACGTCATCATGGAGATTGCCATATCCCGGAGCACCGACATGCGGGAGATATCCCGGTCTTCATAGGAAGCATACCGGAGTACCTGCAGCGCTGTTTTGCCGGATAGCCACTGGGAGCCCTCTTTGAGCTTGATCTCAAGCCCTTCGGCGGGGTCTTCGTACTCCATGGCACAGGGAACTTTGAAGGAAAGTCCGCCCAGACGGTCAATGATCGCTTCCATGGCAGGAATGGAAACAACACCGTAATAGTCGATGTTCAGTCCCGTCAGCGCCGTGACTTTGCCGCGGAAGAAGTCGATGCCTTTGTTGACAAGCACCGTGCCGAGGTCCGTATGGACGCCGTCTACAAAGACGCGGGTATTGCCGGAGAGTGCCGTCATCAAAAGACGGTGTTCCTCTTTATCCACGCGGCCCACGAGGATCGCATCCGCGGAGACAAGACGGGTCTGGCTGTAAGAAATCAGCTGCGCAACGCCGTTTTCCTGTTTGCCGGAAAGCGCCGCTTTGACGTAGTTTTCCATTTCCTCGTCGTAGTCATCAAAGACCGAAGCCTGATAGTCGAGGCCGACCAGGAGGAAATTGAACGAATCTCCCTGAATGGTGGAGATTTCGGTATCGTCGGGATTTTCAAACGGATTGAACACGCCGAGGGTTTCCTCCGCTGTATCCGTTGCTGTCGGTGTGTCGGTGAAGCCTGCTGCGATGTTGGACATGGCGAGCTTTGCAAAATTGAATGCCAGAAAACCAAACACGACCAGGGAGACCGCGAACGTGATTGCAAAATTTCTGAGGGACGGAAGCAAGTCCGGCACCCCCCTTTCCGTGTCCATTTTCCATGGACACAATTTCTATGATATAATTATAACGCATATCCGTTGGTTTTTCAATAGATTAGACGTGAACTTTTTATGGAAGTTCCTTCTTTTTGAAAAAATCCTCCCGATGTTCACGCGTGGTTCATATATAACAGGTAAACTAAATACAGAACCAACGCAGAGGGGAGGCAGAAAATGGAAGAATCAATGAAACCGCGGACAGCGGCGATCTTTGACCTCGACGGAACATTGCTTGACTCCATGGGGGTCTGGGTGTGGGTCGATAAAGAATTCCTCGCCCGGCGCAGGATCGTGATGCCGGCGGATTACTCCGAGGCGCTGGCTCCGATGGGATTTCCGGCGGCAGCGGCTTATACCAAAAAACGGTTTTCGCTCCCCGAAAGCGAGGATGCCATCATGGATGAGTGGCACGAAATGGCGATGGACGCTTACGCCCATAACATTCTGTGCAAGCCGCACGCAAGGGAATATCTCCTGTACCTGAAAGAAAACGGCATCCGCTGTGCGGCGGCAACGGCCTCGCAGCCGGAATTCTATGTTCCCGCGCTGAAACGGCTCCGTATCTTTGACCTCTTTGAATCCATCACGGAGGTGGCGGAGGTCAGAAGAGGAAAGGGTTTCCCGGATATCTATCTCCGCGCGGCGGAGAAAATGAAGCTCACCCCCGGGGACTGTGTGGTCTTTGAGGATATCGCCGCAGGGATGCGGGGCGCAAAGGACGGCGGCTTCTTCGGCGTCGGCGTATATGAAGCGCTCAACCGGGACCGGGAGGAACTGAAACGGATTTCCGATCTCTATATTGATGATTTCTCTGTACTTATGCCCGACGGCGGGCAGCTTTTCGGTATCAGATAAAGAAATGAGGTGCTGTATCGTGAAAATGACAACAAAACGGACACTGATTCTGGGGATGGTGAGAACTTTGGGAGTTGTATCGTTCTTATGCGGACTGCGCGGATGCAGCAAGAGCGGCGGAGACACCAACAGTACAAAGGACATCCCGGACGGCGGCGATCCTGCTGTGAACGAGAATGCCGGAAAAACGGATGAGAAGCTGCTGTTTGACTACTATGAAGCGGTCGTCGGCACTGTGGGCGGGGACTGTTACGATGAGATCACGATCACGGAAACGGAGGGTGCGCATCGCCTCCACGTCTATCATAAGGATGACGGCGCAGCGGAAACACATGTGGTATTCCCTGTCGGAAAAGAACTCCTTGATACGGTCATGGGACTTGTCGGAGAGTACGGCATGGAGCACTGGGGAGAGCTTTCCGGCGAAGCACTGGACGGAAAACAGTATGTCGTGAAATTCCGCGATCAGAACGATACCCTGATCCGCGTTTCCTCCGATAACATGCCGGAGAACGGCACGAGCGCATTCGGTGCCGTCAGACAGGCCATGTGGAGCGCAGTGGAAGCAGCGAAAAAAGAAGCAAAATAAGATCGGATAAAAAATCACAGAACCCGGACACTGTCCGGGTTCTGTTTGTTATCTGGAATCTTCCGCATCCTCGATCTCGAAAATATCGGCAAGATCAAAGGATTCTTCGGTGTCTGCGGGGACCTCTCTCTTCGTGTCAAAGAGGTCTTCAAGGGAATATTCCTCTTTGACCTCGGTCGTTTCCGGGGCGGCGGGGGAATCTTCCGTCGTTGGTTCTTCCTCGGTTGGCTCATCCGGGGGAATCACAGGGAGAACTGCTTCGTCGGGAGCAGTTTCCAAGGAAACTGTTTCTTCGCCGGAAGATTCTTCCGGGGTGGGAGACGCTTCTGCAATAGTTTCTTCTTCCGCCGGTTCATTTTTCTTTCTGCGATGGCGGACGATGAGGAAAATGCCGCAGATGATATCAGCGATCACGAGGACGATACAGCCGACCCCGATCAGAACGAGCTGCCACATCTTTGCTCCCCGCGGAAGGATTTCCGTGCGGGTATGGGTCGGGTCGTTTAAGCAGGTATAAAGCTCCTCGCCCGTTCGGAAAAAGTCGGGTTCCAGAATCGTCTTCGGCAGGCTCCAACTGTGTGAAAGCATGGGGAGCACTTCCCGTTCCTCATGGCCGCAGGTCTGGCAGGCGGTGATGATCACGCCGTCCTGCTCACAGACAGGTTCTTCGTATCCGGTCTGGCGCATGGTATGACCCAGCATCGGGAAGATCAGCTCCTGCGTGTCGCCGCAGACGGAACAGACCTCGGTATGAACGCCGTCTTTTGTACAGTCGGGCTTGGTATCAACGGTGACTTCATAGTGATGACCCAGAGCAGGAACCGCATCAAGGCGTTCCTCTCCGCAGACGGAACAGCGGTACAGATCGCCGCCTTCCTCTTCACAGGTGGGCTCCATCTCGGAGACAAATTCCCATGTATGGCCCTCGGCCTTTGTGACCTCGGAGACCGTATCGCCGCAGACGGAGCAGACCTCCGTATGGACGCCGTCCACGGTGTGAGTGACTTCTCTGTCCTCCGTGACCTTGTACTGGTGCCCCCATGCGTATTCCGTGGTGGTGTAGGTATGCTGTCCCACGTTATAGCCCTTGTCCGTCAGATTGGCGGCAATGCGGCAGGTATAGGTGGTATAGCCGTTCTCCGTACAGGTCTTGTCCTTGTGAGCTGTGACGACATAGTAGTGGTCGTTTTCCGTGGGAGCGGCAAGGGAGACCGTTCCCTTTCTTGCACCGCAGACGGTGCAGTGATAGGATGCCTTGCCCGCAAAACAGCAGTTGGTGGGGTAATCCGTTTGGCGGTAAGAGGTCCACTTGTGGGTATGACCCGTATAGTAGTCGATGATGGCGGCGGCATCGGCCTCGCCCATCTTCCGGAGATTTTCTTCGTTTTCTGCAATGATGCGGTCATGCTCGTTTGTCATGAAGCCGTGCTCGATGATGAGGGCCGGGATGCCGTATTTTGCGCCCCATGTGATGATGCCGTAGTAGTCGGAGAGGGGACCCGCCTTGCGGTCTCCGGGGATATCCCACTGCTTTTCGGCGTTCCAGTAGTAGAGGTTCACGCCGTCTCCCGTATCCGCCCGCTGGAAGACACCGCGCCATGCAAGCTCGGTCTTCGTGGTGAGCTGATTCATGATCTTCCCGGCGAGGGTCTCAAGGGAGAATTTCGGGATGACGGAGGTTAAGACCTCTGCGCCGTTCATGCCTGCCATCTCTCCGCCGTCAAAGTGCATGGAGATGATGACGTCCGCATTGACGGCGTTTGCCGCCTGTGCGCGCTCTAAAAGCGTTGCCGCTGTATTATTGTCAGGGTGGGACAGGTACACGTCGAAATTGCCGTTCTTTTCCAGTGCCGCTTTACAAGCAAGTGCGACCTTCATATTGTACCAGCATTCCAGATGCTTTGCCGCGTAGGTTCCGCCGCCGTCTCCCTCACTGTGTCCCGGGTCCAGCATGACGACGATCTTCCCGCCCGCGGAGTATGCAGACGCAGGAAACGCCGTCAACGCCGCCATGGTCAGCAGCACCGAAAGGAGCAGAAACAGAACCACCCGGCGCAGAAATCGGGTATAATGTATCTTCATTCTGTCGTATATTCCTTATATGAAAAATGGGTTTACCTTAATATTATACACAAAATCCGGACAGATTGCAACGGTTTGCGGCAAAAAAGGAAAGAAATCGACAGAATGAAAGGGAAGATGAGGGAGGGGAACGGGTTTCTGCCCTCGGCCTGATCTTGTTTTTGACC
Source organism: Clostridia bacterium (assembly GCA_024404655.1). Lineage (GTDB taxonomy): Bacteria > Bacillota > Clostridia > Oscillospirales > CAG-272 > RGIG3925. The sequence continues at coordinate 4,852 of JAKSPR010000078.1, forward strand.
TGCTCCGGGGTGTGACCGGCAAGGGCTTTGCGGTCGCCCTTGCATGCTTCGCGGAGCATTCCAATCCGATTTGTGCTGTATCGGGGCAGCACGGCGGGAGCAAGCCCCCGCCCTACGGAACAGGGGCAGCTTTATTTTTGTGCTGGTTTGGAGGGAATCGCGGCGGTAATGGTGCTGAACACGTTCTTTTTTTACTGTTTCCCATTTTATGCAGTGTTATCACTGGCTGCATAAAGCATTTATTCATTGATCATCAATCTGACACGCCCCTGAATGATCTTTGCCGCTTCTTCGCAGGTTCGTACACCGCCGGTGACATAGGAAAATTCCTCATCAAAGATTTCTCTGACTGCTTTATCACCATTGTCACGCAGATTTACGGTACTCAGAATATCGTACCAGCGCTGCATGAATTCTTCCGTGATTTCAAGGCAATCGTTGAAAATATAATAGGATTTTCCCATGGTGCTTTCCTCGCGGCGGATTTCCGGGTCGATCTCTTTGCAAATCTTTGTCAAAGTGATGGTTGTGCTGCTGTTATCCCGATACGAGGATCTGTCTGCATTATAATAGCCGTATCCCGGTTCCAGTACAGAAGATAATGCAGACTTTGTGACGGGAAGCGAATACATCGCAATACCGCGCGATGTCTGGATATCATCAGAGAGCATAAAGGAAAGGAACGCATCTGCACCGTCCTTATGCCCGCTGATCCCGGCGCCAAAGGACATATCTGTGGTAAACATGAATGTCCGCCCATCCTCAGATGGGACACCGCAGAGCGAATACGGCGTATCGCGGAACAGATAATACAGCGCATAGATATCCGTCTTTGACTGAATGGGCAGATATAAAAACCGATAATCGCCGTTTACCATATCATCCGGCATGGTACCTTTCATGGTATCCGGAATCGCTTCATACTGGCAGACGGAATACGTGTGTACAAGATCTCCTCCCCACGCCGTACCCCGGTACCATTGAGGATACCGGTAATCATAATACCGTTCGTCATACCGGGTGAGGAATTCCATGAACTCCACATATTCCGGACTGTCAAAACGGGCGGAGCCGGTTTTCTTATCCATGAAGTCATACTGTGTAGTACCGCAGAGCATGTCCCATACTGCGGCATCACCGAACGAGATCACGCCGCGTCCGGCTGCTTCCTCTGTGATTTCATATAACTTTTTCAGCGTAATTCCTTCCCCATCGGGAATGATCTCCGGCATGGTGAGCAGGGTGGAAAGATGCATGGTAAGCGGCAGAACATCCCCTTTTTCGGAGGACAGGAACAAATCTTTCAGATTCGGCAGAATGCTTTCGCCATGAGCCCCCGAGAGTTTTGCAAACAACCCCTGTTTTGCCATATCCTGCGGGAATTTGGGATTGTCCTCACCGAACAGATAAATATCATAGCGGATACCTTTTGCGATGTCCAGCTTGAATTCGTCATAGGAACGGTCATCCTTTTTTCTGATATAGGTTCCGCCGCCGAGATCGGTAAGACCGTAGACATCATAATCTGTCAGCGTGATATGATATTCCTCCTGGGAACGGTTGAACTCAAGGATCGCTTCGGCAGCCAATCGTCTTGCATCGTTTGTCATACCGATGGATGCCGCCGTCAGCTCGATACATTCCCGCACGCCGTCTGCACTGTCCGGGCAAAGAACGGATAATGTGGGTTCCAGACGGAGCTGATCGGTGTACCGTACAAGAAAACAGTCGTCAGACAGAGCACCGTAGAACTTGAAATTCAGAAAAGACAGGGATGAAGCATCCCAATCAAGGAGCATTTCTTCTGTTCCGTCCCCTCTCTGCACGGTAATGCCTTCGGGTGAAATGAAATAACAGTCTGAACCGCGATACAGGGTATATACGGCAGCATCGGACGCCGCACTTTTGGTATAGCCGACATATTCCGACTGCTGTCCGGTTTTGGGGTCAAAGCAGCGCCAGCGATCCGGTTCGCCGAAGCGGATCATACCGTTTTCTGTCTCATATACCTCCCCTGCTCCGAAGTCGATCTGTATGACATTCGGGAACGGCGATTCGGGGCTGTACAGAACGCCATAGTCGTGATCCGTTTCCGAATACAGAAGCAAAACAGAGCCATTCTGCAGATACAGTATTCTGTTTGCAAAGGTTCTCTGTTTTTCTTCGTCAGCTTTGTATATCAGATTCCCGTCCCGGTCGCAGGTCAGAATGACCTTATCCGAATCATGCTCGGCATAAATGGCATAACACCCGTCCGGACGGAAATACATGTTGAGAATACTGTATTCCGCATATTCGGCGGACAGGTAATCGGTCATCATCTCTACGGTAAGAAGATTGCCGCAGTTATCGTAAATGGCATGGTGTTCGCAGATATATTTTTCGGCAATATCGAACCGCAGATGGTTCTCCGATGTACGAAAACGTATGCTTGTATAACCATCCGGGATTACGATCGGGTTCAGACGATAAACATGCTCCAATATGGTTTTCTGCACTTCATAAGTCGGTACACCAGAGGTATGATTCTCATGGGCATCGTCACTTGCTGACGTTTTGTCATTAAATGACACTTTGTCATTGAATGACATTTTGCAGCCTGACAGCAGCAGAACAAAAGAAAGGAGGAAAAGCAGCCGGACGATATGTTTTTTCATTGCGGACACCTCTCTCATACTTAGTAATACGATTTATTAAGAGCAAATACTTCTATGGATCATTGGACGTCAGAAACTTGATTGAGCGTCATTTTTTCGCCATACACAGCGCCATATAGAGTGCCTGTGAGGACGCACGGCGGCGGATAAATTCTCTGCCCTCCAGCGGGTTGCGGCGTCCGGGATCAAGGTGCAGACAGGTGGTCTCGACAGCATCCCCCCGGACACAGGCAATGAATACAGTCCCGGCGGGGAGCGCTTCTTCTTTTCCGTGATAGATGCGTACATCGCCGCCTGTGGCAAGTCCCGTGATGCCGACGCCGATATCAGCGCCGGTCATAAGAGCCGCGCCACGCGCCATTTCTACGGCGACTTCTTCGGAGTAGACGGAGCACTCTGCAAGGGTTTCCGCTTTTACGCCGACAAAACGCATTTTTGTCTTTTCTGAATAGGTGACAAAGCTGCCCTCCATGACCGCAGAGGAGCCGGGAATGTCCGTCAGACGCTTCGCAGCATAGCCGCCCGTGCAGGATTCCGCAAAGGAGACCGTCAGACCTTTTTCTTTTAAGACCTTTACCGTGCCTTCCGCTACCGATTCACAGTCAATGCCGTAGATGTAGTCGTCAAGAATGCCCGGACGGTAGGGCGCGCAGGAGGCCGCACGGATGCGCTGCTCGGTCGCAGCGCAAAGCTCCCGGCATTCTTCTTCCGTCTTGCCCCGCGCCGTGATGCGGACACGGACTTCACCTTCGCCGCAGTAGGGAGCTACCGTCGGGTTCTCGTCATGCTCCATCATGTCGCGCAGACTGTGCTCCACCGCCGCTTCTCCGATGCCGAACATGCCGAGATTCACGGAATAGAAGGTCTCCCCGGACCGCGCAGCCAGATAGGGCTTTACACGCTCCGTGAACAGCGGCTCCAGCTCTCTGGGAGGACCGGGCAGCAGGATCATCGTCTTTCCCGCTTCTTCGTTTACCATGCAGAAGCCCGGCGCGGTGCCATAGTCGTTGTCAAAGACGATCGCATCCGGCGGCAGCATTGCCTGCTTTACCTGATTGTCCGTTTCCGGAATGTTCCGGCTCGCAAGCACTTTTTTGATCCGCTCGTAGGAGTGCTCATGCAGAACAAGCACTTTCCCCATCATCTCCGCCGCCGTCTCTTTCGTCAGATCGTCACAGGTCGGACCAAGTCCCCCCGTCAGAAAGATCAGATCAGACCGCTCGTACGCCGTTTTCAGAGTCGCCCTCAGCCGCCCGGGATTGTCACCCACCACAGACTGAAAGAAACACGGAATCCCCAGGGAAGCCAGCTCCCGCGCTAAAAACGCCGCATCCGTGTTGATAATGTCCCCAAGCAATAATTCGGTCCCCACCGAAATAATTTCCGCAGCATGAAATTTGTTTGACATAGTTTTTCTTTCCTTTCGTTTCAGGATTCAATCTTCAACGATCCCCAGATCCACCTTGATCACCGCCGAACACATCGGATTCTCTTCACAAATCCTCTCCCGGATCTTCCCCACATGCTCCGCCGTCACTTCCGGTTTCTCGTTCATCGGCGCAACAATGTCAAAAATCAGATTGATGTGTTCTTCCCCGTCCGTAATCCTGAAATCATGTAACGTGTAAAGCGGATTCACTTCTTTCAGAATCGTTTCCGCCATTGCTTTCAACCCGTCCACTTTTTCGTTGCCTACAACGATGGGGTCCATGTGGATCACCATGACAACACCCAGGTCTTTCATGACCTTCTGCTCTAAAAAGTCAATTTCTTCATGCGCTGCCATAATGTCGACTGTGCTGGGAACTTCCGCATGCACAGAGGCAAACTGCCGTCCGGGGCCGTAGTCGTGAATCATCAGATCGTGTACGTCCACAATATGCTCACCGGAGAGAACCGTGCGCTCCAGCGCTTTCACCATTTCGGGATCGGGAGCAGCGCCGAGGAGCAGTCCCACCGTTTCTTTTGCAATACCGAAGCCCGCGCGGAGGATCAGCAGAGAAACGATAATACCCATAATGCCGTCCACCGGGATCTTTGCAGGCAGGAAAAGACCTAAAACCGTTGCAAGAACCACAGCGCTCGTCGCCATGACGTCGTTGATGCTGTCCGCAGCAGAAGCGGCAAGCACCGTGGAATCCGTCTCTTTGGCAATAAAGCGGTTATAAGACCACATCCAGACCTTCACGGACATGGAGAGCACCAGAATCAGAAGCGGAACGAGATGGAAATTCAGCTCTTCCGGGTGCAGAAGCTTATCAAAGGAAGTACGGAACAATTCTACCCCCACCAGCATGATGAGGAAAGAGACGGCGAGAGACGCGATATATTCCAGCCGTCCGTGACCGAAAGGATGATCATTATCGGGGCGCTGTCCTGCGAGCTTTGCGCTGACTGCGGCGATCAGGGAAGCGCCGAGGTCGGAGAGGTTATTGAACGCATCGGATGTGATGGCGATGGAGTTCATCAGCGTGCCGATGATCAGCTTGACGGCGAAAAGCAGCAGGTTGCAGAGAATACCGAGAACACCGGCGAGCATGGCATAAGAAGAACGGACCGCGGGGTCCTTTTTGTTTTCGTAGTCCGGGACGAAGCGGCGGATCAAGATACGGATCATGATAATAGGGGCTCCTTTCGGGGGAAATGTGATAACAGCCGCAACATACGTCGCGGCTGAGGGGGATGACAATATCGAAGATGATAAATTGGGATTTGTGCGTATTGAGTACAGTGAAAACTTTACGCGATCGTAAAGCTATCGATCTCGACTTCCGTCTGTTCGCTGGTTTCCATATTCTTGAGCTGTGCCTTTCCTGCTGCCAGCTCGTTGTCACCGAGGATCAGCGTATA
>JAKSPR010000079.1 GCA_024404655.1 Clostridia bacterium
GCCAAGAAGTACTCCGCCGGAATGAAAAGACGGTACGGTGCATCCGCAATCGTTCCCACGTGTTTCCCGTTTACATAGACCATCGCGGTATAGTCAATCCGCTCTGCATGCAGAAGATATCCGCCTCCGGTAAATCCTTTGCCGCCAGTATCCGGTAAAAAAGCGAATTCATACCGGATCACACCGGAAAAGTCAGCACCCGCAAGGGACGCAAAATCGCAGATGCCCGGTTTAAGGGAAAGCGGACGGATCGTGTCTTCATACCGGATCCCCTCATGGCGCGCGGAGAATTCCCGCCGGATCTCGGCCCGGACCGGTGTCAGCACGATACCGGGTTCCATTGCAGCCGGGGGTGGGGTACAGGGATAAATCTTCTCTGTCACAAGCAGAAGCGCTGCTTCCCCGGAGGACAGCGTCAAAGTGTCGCTGACCACATAGATCCTGCCGTCTTTGGCATCAAACCGATAGACGTGTTCCCCATCACCAAGCGTCAGCCGGAGCGGGAACGTGCTCGTGACAGCTTTGGAATTGAAAAGACAGATATGAAGATCCCGTTCTTCTGTAATATGACACGCTGACAGAATTCCCGCCTGCGGCAAAAATACAGGATTCCCTCCATGGCAGAGCATGTCAATGCGCGCTTTCGCAGCAGAGGAGACCGATGCACCCGCAGGAACATAGACCGTATGATAAGCGGCGATGCCGCAAAGCAGAAGTCCTCTGGTCTCATCCATTTCGCCGGACAGGATCGTTTCCTCGTCGATAATGTCAAAGTCGATGCCCTGCGCTTCAAGCTGTTCACCGAGGGTACGGTAAGCATCTGCTATCCGGCCTCTGACCGCATCACAGCGCCAGAAATCCTTCCAGGGCAGATACAGAGCCGCTTTGGGCGCGGGTACTCCCACGGACATGAAATAGGAAGCGCGGGATATTTCCTCTCCCAGTGCACAGAGTGCGGAAAATCCCGGGAGCTCCGGATGAAAATACGGACGCTGCCCGTAGCCGAAGCTGCCTTCCACGGAATAGGGCATCAGCATCAGATTGAAGATGCTGATCCCGCGCACCAGCTGGGAAAAGAGGATATACCGGATCTCGTCGCCGGAAAGAGAATTTCCATAAACGCTGCACGATTCACTGAGTGCAAGCATCGTTCCCGTCTGATGGGCAGCAGACGACGCAAGGCGCGGGAAAAACGCGCAGGATCCCTCCTGTTTCTGCGCGCCATACCGCCCGGAGCGGATCTGACCAAGGATTACATCGACCCCGGGGATATCCAGTGTTTTCAGGCACGCAAGATAATCGCCGTAGCCGTTCGTGACGCTGCCCAGCGGAATATGATCGTTGTCAAGATGCCCGACAGACAGCATGCCGTATCGGTGACAGGCATCCCGCAGCGTTTCCATGGATGCACAGAACAGACGACAGAGTAAAGAAGCGTAATCCGAGCGGATCCGATCTGCTTCGGGATCATCATCTGCCGTCTCTGTCAGCGCCCACACTGCATCATCAAGATCATATCCGTACTGCTCCCGAAACTGTTCGGCTATATAGGGCGAATAGGAAATCGGGCGTCCGCTTGGCTCATCCGTGAACATGCATGGGATCGACTGCAGCGTCTCCCCAAGCGCTGCTCCATATCGGTCATGGGTCATAGAGGTAAAAGCCCGCAGGGTTTGGGGATCATAGAAATCCGGGAACTGCCGTGATTCCGTTCTTAAAAAGATCTCTGTTATCTCCGTATCGCGTTCAAAGGTCTCACCGGAGAAAATGCGCTGCTTCCCCGTAAAAGCGGAGATAAGCCCGTCAGGCTTTTCGTAGGGCTGATTCTGCGGGAGGATCCGATGTTCTGCATATAACGTTTTCCTGTAAACCGAAGGATGATCCGCGGTTACCCGTCCGCAGGCGCCGCCGGAGGGCCACCCGCCCTCATCATAAAGCCAGCATAAGAGACCCTTTTCCCGCCCGTAATCCAGCGCATATTTCACCAGTCTGAGGAACTCCGGGGAGAGGTATTCGGGTTTCATTTCCGTAATCATAGTCGTTGGACGGAATTCCTTTGGCAGAGGGAGAATATAAAAGGCACGGATGCCGCCAGCGGCCATGGCATCGACCCGGTCACGGATGCCTTCTTCCGTGATCGGCGCATTCCACGCCCATGTGTATATGATGGGAAAGGGGGTGTTGCCCGACGAAAAACAATCGGGATCAAAAACCGCGCCGGGTTTACGGCAGCTGCGCAGATCATACATAAAGCAAATAATCTCCTTATCTGATGCTTGAATTATCTGTCGGAGCAGAAAACCGGGCTGCCAGAGGATCATCCGACAGCCCGGGAAATAAACAGGGATTCAGGCGATATCAAAGAGCAGGACGTTATAGGAATAGGGAGCGAGAGTCACCGTATCGCCGATGGCCTTTTCCACAGGAGCAACGGTTTCTTTTTCTGCAGTGTTGACAGCTTTCAGATCGTCGGATTCCAAAGCGATATGCTTTTTCAACGTCAGAGCACCGAAGCCCTCGGCGCAGATGGAGAAGTCTGCCTGTTCTTTGCCGGAACGGTTGACCGCAAAGACAGCCAGCGTCTTTCCGTCTTCGGAAAGTACTGCAGAAGTATCCACATAAGGAACCGCATCAAAATCGTGAACCTTGTAGCTGTCACAGTTCACGGAGCATGCAAGTGCCGTACCGCGTCCGTAGCGGGAAGCAAACAGGAAGGGATAGTAGATCGTCTGGGCCCACGCTTTTCCGCCGGTTTCGGTCATGATGGGAGCGATGACATTGACCAGCTGGGCAAGGCATGCCATCTTGACGCGGTCGGAATTCTTGATGAGGGTATTGAGCAGCGCACCGACCAGCAGAGCATCTTCAAAGGTGTAAACGTCCTCCAGCAGCGGCGGAGCCACCTGCCAGCGGTCGATCTTCTTGTCCTGACTGCTGGAATGGAACCAGACGTTCCACTCATCAAAGGACAGATTGACGGTCTTGTCGGACTTCCGTTCTGCCTTGACCGTGTCGCAGATTGCGGCAGTCTGCTTGATGAACCGGTCCATCTCCATGGAACGCGCAAGGAAATCCGCGGTATCATCAGCGTAGTTGTTGTAATAGCTGTGCAGGGAAATGTAGTCGGCGATATCATAACATTCGGTCAGGACCGTATGTTCCCAGGTGCCGAAGGTGGGCATGCCGGGATTGGAGCTGCCGCAGACCACAAGTTCAATGGAGGGATCGGTCCATTTCATGACCTTTCCGGCTTCATGGGCTGCGCGGGCGTATTCTTCGGCGGTCTTGTGGCCGATCTGCCATTCGCCGTCCATTTCATTGCCGAGACACCAGACCCTGATGCCGAAGGGCTTTTCAAAACCGTTTGCTCTGCGGCGGTCGGCGTAGACCGTGGGTGTTTCGCTGTTGCAGTATTCCACAACGGCCTGTGCTTCAGCGGTACCGCGGGTGCCAAGATTGACGGCCATCATGACCTCGGTTCCGGCGCGCTTTGCCCATTCCTGAAATTCATCAATGCCGACTTCATTGGTTTCGATGGACGCCCATGCCAGCTCCATGCGCTTCGGACGCTTGGAACGGTCACCGGTACCGTCTTCCCAGTTGTAGCCGGAAACAAAGTTGCCGCCCGGATAACGGACGATCGGTACATTCAGATCTTTGATCAGACCCATAACGTCGCCGCGGAAGCCGCAGTCATCGGCAGTCTCATGACCGGGTTCATAGATGCCGCCGTAAACGGCACGGCCAAGATGTTCGATAAAAGAACCGTAGATGCGGGGGTCGATTTCGGATATGATCTGATCCTTGTTCAGATTCAGAATTGCTCTCATAGGGGATGTCCTCCTCGCTTATTATTACTTTGCTTTTATTATACACAAAAACGGTCTGTTTGTCTATAGGAGTTTCCCGAAAATCCCCGTTTTTCTTGACATTCTTTTCTTATCATGTTATACTGGAAACGCAAAAACCGACAACGACAGCCGGAAGCCTCACCGTGAAAGGAAATATCCATGAAAGAGACATTTGCCAATCTGAAAAAGGTCTATCAATACGGAAAAGAATACAAACGCGCGCTGATTCTGTCCTCGGCATTTTCCTATGTTTTCGTCATCGTCAATGTCATCTATCCGATATGGACCGCGAAGCAGCTCATGCACCTGACAAACGGCATCATTGATCAGCTTCTGATCGCAACGGTGGTGGTATTTGCCTTTGATATCCTGCGGGCTGTCAGAATGTATATCATCCGCCACCAGACGCAGATATTCTTCCGCGGTACCTTCAAGAATCTGCAGCTTGCGGTCAGCCGGGAGATTCTCCGTATCCGGGTGCGGAGCCTTGATGAAAATTCCTCCGGTATTTTTATTGAACGCATGAACCGGGACTGCGACGAGCTATCCCATATCTTTACCATGGGAACAGGGCATCTCACGGGCATCATTTCCAAACTCGGCATGTTTGCGGCAATTCTTTTGATCAATCCATGGCTGTTCCTTTATTATGCGGTTGCCTCGGCGATTGTGACCGTTCTGCATCTGCGCCGCGTCGGTGCTGTCAACGAGCGTGACAAGGCACTCCGGGTACAAAAAGAAGAAAATGTGGGTCTGACAAGCGAGCTTGTCCGCGGTGTACGGGATGTCAAAATGCTCCATGCCTCCGATACGTTTCTCAACCGCATCGCAGAGAGCATCACGGCAGTTTCCGAAAAGACCTGCTCTATGCGCGGTGCGGAAATGGGCTATGATCTGCTGATTGCCGTGGTTACGGGGGGTCTGGAAGTCATTCTCATTCTGCTTCTTGTGCTCCTTTATACGAAAGAGAACATTACAGCGGCGACTGCGGTGGTTTTATTCTCCTATAAGAGCAACATCATGGTCAACCTGATGCAGAATGTGGGCGGACTGCTGTCCGAGCTGAAAACGTTCAATCTGTCCGCAGGCCGTGTGTTCTCGCTGCTCGGAGACACGGAATTTGAAAAGGAAACCTTTGGTGAAACGCATCTCGACAAGCCAGCCGGAGCGCTTGCTTTTGAAAACGTGACCTTTGGCTATGATGCCGACCGGATGGTTCTTACGCATTTTAATCTCGCCATTGCCCCCAATGAGACCGTCGGCATTGTCGGGAAAAGCGGAGCCGGGAAGAGTACGGTCTTCAACCTGCTCTGCCGCCTGTATGATGTCAATGATGGGTGTATCACAGTAGACGGTCATGATGTGCGTACTCTTGATGAAGCCTCGCTCCGGGGCAACATCACAGTCATCGGACAAAGCCCGTATATTTTTCACATGAGTATCCGCGACAATCTGCGGCTGGTCTGCCGTGATCTGACGGATGAGGATATGAAGACCGCCTGCCGTGCCGCCTGCCTTGAAGATACCATTGAAACCCTGCCGGATGGTTATGATACCGTTGTCGGAGAGGGCGGCGTCACCCTGTCCGGCGGTCAGCGCCAGCGGCTTGCCATTGCGAGGGCGCTTTTACAGAAAAGCCGCATCATCCTCTTTGATGAAGCCACCAGTGCCCTTGACAATGAGACCCAGCAGAAAATCAAGCAGGCGATCTCCAACCTCCGCGGCGATCATACTGTCCTGATCATCGCACACCGTTTCTCCACGATCATCGACTGCGACCGGATCTTCTATCTCGACGGCGGCAAAGTCCTTGATAGCGGTACCCACGCAGAACTGCTGGAACGCTGCGCGCCTTATCGGGCACTGTATGAAGCAGAGCAGAGTACCAGTGATTGAGATTGTCCCAAAGAAAAACAGATGGCTGTCTTATGGCAGTCATCTGTTTTTTGAATCAGTTGAAGAATACCGCGGAAAAATATGTCACGGTATTGGCACCGTTGATGTAGTGGATCCCTGCAATTTTTGACAAGTTCACCACATCCATGCCGCAGGCCTCCATGGAGCTTCTTGCTTTATCGGGGAAGCGGCAGGGGGCATCGGGATAGGTGCATTTGGCGCAGATGCCGCAGGAACCGGCACCGGTCAGACGGTATTCTTCCTCACCCAGACGTGCGATCAGCACCTTGTCTGCCTCGTCGTGCAGTTTCCGTCCTTCTTCCATGCCTTCGATATCGTAGGAATCTTCAAGCGGGGTGCAGGTGGTGTCAATAAACGCATGCGCGTATGCCTGAAACTTGTCACGCAGGACTTCCCAGTCGCCGCAGCCGGGCGGGCAGGTCCAGCATTTGCCGTAGCGTCCGCAGTAGTTCAGCGCACAGTCTGCGCGGACCTCCGCGGTAAAAGGAATGTCTTTCGGGTTGATCCATGCGTATTCATGTACGGGACAGTTGTTCTCGGACAGCCATGCTTCGATGATTTCTCTGACAGCCATAGTTAATACAGTTCCTTTTTGTTTATTCGTTTTCGGGGAACATCATGTGTTCGATAAAGCCCTCGTTGAAGACAGCGGAGCTGTTGAGTTCCAGAACACCGCAGTGCTCTGCTATACGTGAAACTGTCTTCTGAAAATCCTTTCCGCACAGCGCATGGATGGCTCCGGCAAGAGCACTGTTGCCCACAGCAGAAGCCGTGGATGAGAAGCACTCCGGCAGAAGTCCCGAACGGATAGCAGAGGGAATGTTCATGTAGTAGCCAAGACCTCCGGCAATGTAGACGTGCTTTACGTCTTCCGCTTCCATTCCGGCTTCGGCGAGCAGGGCTTCCGCTCCGGCACGGATAGCACTTTTGGCAAGCTGGAACTGCCGCACATCTTCCTGGGTCAAGGAGAGTTCTCCGCCGCCCGGTATTGTCGGGTCTTCATAGAGCACAAAGGGATCGTCGTCGAGATAGCCGGTTTCGTCGATCAGCTCTTTGTCCAACAGTACCGCGATCAGGTCGATCAGACCGCTGCCGCAGATACCGACAGGAGCGGCTTTGCCGACCGTCTCAAAGGTGATGGTTCCATTGTCCCGGACCGCACAGACAGCACCGGGAATACCGCCGACGCCGCAGGAAATTCCTGCACCTTCCATGGCAGGACCCGCAGCCGCAGAGGCCGCCAGCAGTCTGTTGCCATGGGCGGAACCGGTGGAGAGCAGCATTTCACCGTTGGTGCCGATGTCGATGAGCAGCGCGGCATCATCGGTATCTGCCATTCCGCAGACAGCCGCACCGGCTGTAATATCACTGCCGATGAATGCGGCGGCGGAGGGCAGCACGGTAACAGATGTAAATGGCAGATCAAGGGAAGCACCGGAGACCGTCCGTTCTTCCACAAAGGCAGGAGTAAAGGGATAGGTCCCCATTGATGTAGGATCGACACCCAGAAACAGGTGGAGCATGGTCGGATTACCGACCGCATATAGGGTGTCCGGCACACAGCCCGGAACCTTCTCTGTCAACTCGGTCGTCATTTTCCGGACAGCACCGAGCAGAACAGCCTGCAGGTCATCAAGATGCTCGCAGGAGGCCGTTATGCGGGACATAACATCGGCACCGAAACTGCGCTGGGGGTTCAGACAGGAAACGGACGCAAGAACGTCGCCCGATGCCCGGTCCACAAGGGCGGCTGCCAGCGTGGTCGTTCCGATATCAAGAGCAACGCCGAATCCGGCAGTACCCTGATTTTCAGAGACACCGACAGCAGCTGCAAATGCGGTAAGTCCGCTCCCTTCTGTGTCGGGAATCTCTATGGATGCTCCAACACCGGAGCAATAGGCGCGGCAGGAGAGAATATAGCCGTTTTCGTCCGGGATGATGGGCTTGGTGAGTGTTTCATCCTCATAAAAGGTGCCGCTTATGACGCGGACGCGGCATTTGCCGCAGACACCGCGTCCGCCGCAGTCGGCACTGACGGCGTGATGTGCAGCGGAAAGAAATGCCGTCAGTCGCTGACCGACGGCACTCTCCGGAATCTGAATCACATTTGACATGTTAAATCCGGATCTCCTTGATTTTTTCTGCGTAATACTGTACCAGCTCAAACTTGGTTCCGGGCATCAGACGATGATCGGGACAGGGAATGAAGCCGCCGAGGGAAGCAAGCCGCTTGATTCGCTCAATTTCCACATCGACTGCCGCACGATCCTTGCGCAGAGCGGTCTTGTCCATGCCGCCGACACCCAGCATGCCGGTGCCGAATTTGTTCCGGGCAGCCTCAAACTGGTCGCCCCAGGTGCCGATTTCAATGGGGAACATGGTGTTGACGCCTGCATCGAACCAGATGGGAAGCAGCTGGCTTGTCACACCGTCACAGTCCAGAGAAATGATATCAATGCCGTACTTGTGACAGAGATCGTTGCGCTTTTTGTAATGCTTTTTGCAGATTTCCTCGAAAATCTCCGGGCTCAGCAGAGGACCGGAATTGAAGCAGATATCCTCCCAGTAGTGCGCAAAGTCGAACTTCGCTCCGGTGGAGAGGATCGCTTCTGCACATGCGTATTGCATTTCCGCGTAAGCGTCCACGATGTCGGCAAACAGATCTTCATCGTCGTCATACATGAGATAGCTCATGCCGATGACAGAGGTCATGTTGCGGATCTCACCGAGCACAGAACCGAGGTGCAGACCCAGCGGGATATCCTGCTCTCTTGTTTCGTTGAGTGTTTTGAAGAATTCCAGATTGACGCGCTCAGGGAAATATTTCATTTTGGGCAGGTATAGTTCTTCAAAGGCCTCTCTGTCCTTGAGCAGATAGTCGTCCTCGGAGGGGATGGAGGTCACACCGGGCTTGACGCGCTCGATCATGCCCTCGCCGTTCTGTACCCGCATGGAGCCGTCCGGCAGGGTTTCGAGAACTTTGGATTCAAAACGGGGAGAAAGGCCGTTGTTAGCGCCCACAGTGTGGTACCAGTTGAAGTCCCAGCCCAGCAGTTTGTCAAGCTCACGGTCAGCGGGGCTTCCGTCGTACCAGCTGTCAGCAAGGGACTTCGAAATTTTACCCATGGCGGCCCATTCCTGCAGAAGCTCCGTCCAGTAGCCGAAATGAACGGCGGGCAGACGGTCAGCGGGCTTGTAATGCAGGAGGTTCATTGCTCTTTCACGATTGGTCATAATACTGTCAGTACTCCTTATTCAGCATAGACGGGACAGGGCAGGATGCCGCCTGTCTCGTGATGTACCTTGTTTGCGTATTCTTTCAGAAGCCGTACATAGATGCGGTAATTGTCCATAGAAACGTCCGGAGGCGTCTGATGATCGACGGAGGGAATCACCTTGCCGCGGATCATGGAGGGCAGGATGCGCTCAAATTCCGCACGCATGGCTTCTTCACCGAACTTCATGCACATCTTGTCAAAGTGACCGAGGAAGGTCATCTGCGGCTGCTTGTCAAGGTAGGTGGAAACGTCCACACCGGCCTGACGTTCCAGCGGGAACATACCGTCAGCACCGACCGATGCATACCAGTCGACCGCCATGGTGATATCGCCGTCGGAATCAATGTAGACCGGAATACCGTAGCTGTGAATGACGGGGATGACCTTGCGGTAGAAGGGCGCAAGGAACTCATCGAACAGCTCCTTGGAAATCATCGGTCCGCCGTTGTAGCTCATATCTTCCGCAAAACTCATGAAGTCGAAGCGGAAGCGGGAGAAAATGGCGTGGAACAGCTTTACCAGCCAGTCGGCGTATTCCTCGCACATGCGCTTGGAAAGTTCCGGCTCGTCATAGAAGCTGTAAAGGTGATTTTCAATGCCGAACAGCGTCCGGGGATACCAGAAAAAGCCTTCGACCGTAAAGAAATTCAGCGTGTCGCTGCGGTCTCTGCAGTCCTCCAGAAAACGGAAGTAATCATCACTCAAAATGGTTTCGGGGTCCGGGAACAGATGGGGGAGAATATCACGCTCGTAGTCTTCCTCGTCTTCCATGATGCCCAAGCCGAAACCGGGCGGCTCGGGAAGACCAGCCTTTTTACAGGTGATGTTGGTCTGATGGCAGCGGTCAAGTCCATAATAGGACTGGAGTTCCAGATATCCGGCATGCTCGCGGGGCAGACCTTCTTCCAGCCAGTGATTGACGGTCAGATGCCACCACGGCGCCCATTCGATGACCGGAACACGGTCAACAGGCTTGCCGGAAAGATAATTGCGGAACCGCTCGGAGGCGGTCATTGGTTTGATTTCCATGATTGTCTGTTCCTTTCACGGATGGGTCTTTGCGTGAAACGCTGCGGCTGCAGCGAAGAACGCGTCAATGTTGTCCCACTTTGCCGCCGGGGGAATATCGCAGCCGGAGGACAGGACGAAGTTAGGATAACCGGAACATTCGGTGAGCAGATCATTGACAGCGTCTCTCATGGATTCCGGTGTGCCTTTCAGGAACTGATCGGTGGGAGAACTATTGCCCATCACCGGACGATCAGCAGGCATGACGTCCCGCATGTCTTTCAGCCTGCCAGCACCGCCGC
>JAKSPR010000008.1 GCA_024404655.1 Clostridia bacterium
CGTTTTCTGCACTCGATGCGCATGACCTTGGCAAGGGGGCAGACGGAGGTCTTTGCGATATCGTCGATGCGCAGGCGGGTGGGATCGGTCTTATTGCCGGTTCCCATGGAGGCAAGGAGCGGCACGCCCGCCTCTTTGCACAGACTGATCAGAAGGAGCTTGGATTTGACGGTGTCGATGCAGTCGATGACGTAATCAAAGCGGGAAAAATCAAACGTCGGCGCGGTCTCCTCCGTAAAGAAGCAGCATCGTGCGTCAATTTCCATGTCCGGATTGATATCCCGGAGGCGTTCCGCCATGACTGCGGTCTTTTCCCTCCCGACAGTGCTTTCCAGAGCGATGATCTGGCGGTTGCGGTTGGTGATGGAAACGGTATCGTTATCGACGATGGTGAGGTGTCCTACCCCGGAGCGGGCGAGGGCTTCAATAGCATAGCCGCCGACGCCTCCCACGCCGAAAACACAGACATGAGCATCATGAAGCCGTTTCATGCCTTCGGCGCCGTAGAGCATTTCCGCGCGGGAAAAACAGCTCAGTGCAGTTTCATCATTCATGGGTGGATTCTCCTTTGGGTATCAGGTATTCTTTAATGACGCTCCATGCGTTTACCAGTCTGTCGTGCTGCCACGCGGCGTTTGCAGGACTGGTGGAGGGCAGGCAGACAGAGGGGCGTCCGGTCAGCTTCTGCTGATATTTTGTATAGAGCTTATAAGAGGTCGTGCCGTTTGAAAACACGGCGCAGATATTTGCTCCCGCAAAGATTGGGGATAAATCCGTGGGCACAGCATTTTTTATGCTGGCGTCGGAAGAGCCCTCGATATCGCAGGAACTGATCACATCCCACAGGGCGATGTGATTTTTGCGGAGGAATTCCCGTTTTTCATCAACCGTTCCGGGCGTCGGCTGTTCCAGCACAGCGGCAATCGTGCGCCAGAAGCGGTTCTGGGGGTGACCGTAGAAGAACAGTGCTTCTCTTGACTTCACCGAGGGAAACGAGCCGAGGATCAGAATTTTGCTGTCTTTATCCCACAGCGGCGGGAAGGGGTGCTCGATGTGCTCCATGGTTTATGCATTGTCCTTTGCAAGGATCATATCGACCATTTCATGGATGCCGTCATAAACGCCCTCGCTGATGGCCTTGACGTCCTCTCTTGCGTTTGTTACTGCGCAGCCGTGGAAGCGCTTCAGCATGGCGATATCGTTGCAGTTGTCCCCGGCTGTGTAGATTTTGTCTTCCTCCGCACCGATGAGCTTCGCATAGCGGAGGATACCGACCGCCTTGTCGATACCCTTGGGCGGCATGTCGATACAGCAGCCGTTCTGCAGAGGATTGATGACGTCGGAATAGCGCTCCCGCAGCATTTCCGTGCAGACGGCGGCCTCGTCGTCGTCTTTGCACTGGATGTTGAGATGGGTGAAGGTCTTCACGGTGTCGGTATAAGCGATGGGGGTATATTTTTCGTTTCCTTCGGGATAATCGGCGTGGTAGACGTGTCTGTCGCGGACAAGAATGGAGCAGAACCATGTGTGGAACTGCTCGCCCACCATCTGCGCCGCCTCATGGAGCAGGGTCATGCCGTTTTCACCCATGCGGTTTTCGGCAGTATCGGTGAAAAGGGTGTTGCCCTCTCCGTCCATGGCTGCCGCGCCGTTGAAGACGATGACGAAATCCACGTCGATTTTCAGGTTTTTCAGCATGTCATACATATCCATGGCGCGGCCGCTGACAATGCCGAATTTGTTTCCGCAGGCGCGGAAGCGGGCGATGGCGGCGCGGTCCTCTGCCGAGACGCCGCCGTGACGGTTGAGAGTGCCGTCGAAATCGGATGCAAGGATGTACATTGCATTTTGCTCCTGTTCAGTTGATTTTTGCAAGATTTTCAAGAGTTTCGCCGGTGACACGATAGGTTGTCCAGTCGCTCATGGATGTGGCTCCGAGGGAGCGGTAGAAGCCGATGCTGGGCGTATTCCAGTCAAGGCAGCACCATTCCAGCCGTCCGCAGCCGCGTTCCACGGCGATTTTGGCAAGCTGGGAAAGAAGTCCTTTGCCGTACCCCTTGCTCCGGTGCTCCGGCAGGACGAAAAGGTCCTCAAGATACAGTCCCGCCCGGCCCAAAAACGTGGAGAAATTATGGAAGAACAGCGCAAAGCCGACAGCCTTTTCCCCTTCCATACAGAAAATGACCTCCGCCTTCTGCTTATCAAAAATCCATTCTTCCAGCAGTTCGGGGGTGGCGACAACGTCATCGGACATGTGCTCATAGTCGGCAAGAGCCTTGATGAAGGAGAGGATCAGCGCAGCGTCACTGCGTTCGGCATAACGGAATTTCATATCGGGTTTCCTTTCTTACAGTCCATCCACGGCGTTCATGATCACCTGCATCTGCGATTCGTCAAGAAAACCGCGCAGGGTCTCAAGAGCTTTTGGGACCTGATTTTCATAATGGGAGAAGGTATCGTCCGCTTTCAGCCGGAAGCCCTGGGAGATATAGAGAAAAATGGCCGGATAGCTCCACGGCTGGGTATGGATATAGACTTGCTTTGCGCCGAGAGCGTAAAAGCGGTTCATGGTCTCCGTTGACAGCGCGCGGCCAAGCCCCTTTCCATGGTAGTTCTCATCCAGAATGAGCCAGTGTAAAGACGGGATCATATCGTTCCCCCTTTTATCCTCCCACGCAAGGCAGGCGCCGATAACGGTATTCTCCGGGGAGAGCAGGAACACACTGCGTGCTTTCAGGCGGGCAAGGTCGGTCATATAGGTTTCCGAAAAATACTGCTTTGCCTCTGCTTCATCGGAAAAGTCTCCGCAGGCAGTTTCCAGCCGTGCCCAGCTGTCTTCATAGCCCGGCTGCCACGGGGAAAAGCGGAAGCCTCCCGGCAGGGTGACGGGGGTCTCCGTTACCCTGTCGCAGCGGAGAATGGTATTGTAAAAGGGGATGGTTCTGTCAAGCATGGCTTGTCCTCCGTCTGATTTCGGTTGTTCAGTCTGCAGAGGTCCAGAAATTGACCATCTGCATGGAAACAAATTCATACAGGTTGTAGTTTGCTTTGATATCCTCAAAGGCATATTCCATATTCCCGCCGAGCAGATTCTGTGCAGGTTCGTTTTCCAGAACCGTCATATCACCGGTGTGGACATTCAGATACAGATACAGAATCGGACCGCCGGAAAAGTCGCTGCGGACGATCACAAGACTGTCCTCTGCGTAACCGATCACATTCATATCCGTCATTTCTGCGCAGTATGCGTTCAGATCATAGGTGTGAACCGTGCCGTCCAGAGAGCAGATCTTCACCTCGGTATAAGGTGCTGTGAAATCTGCTTTTTTGATGAATGTGAAGGTCGGGGAGAACGCTGCATCTGTATAAAGCTGGAATGCGATCATGCGGTAGCTCTCATCAAAATTTGCAAGGAACAGCTTCTTGCCCGCAAGAATACGTTCGTCGATCCCCATGGGAAGATTTTGAACCTGCATGGTTGGAACAAACCGCTGATCCATAAAAGCGGTGCTGTAGAGATCGCCGATGGAATGATATACCGCATTGTATGCGGCAAAAGCAGACTCCGCGGTTTCTGCGTTCTCTGCCGTCAGGAAAGTGTTGTAGGCTTCCTTCATGGAAACGACCTCACCTGCCATGAAAGCGTCATATTCTTCGCTTAAGCTCCGTGCCTTTTCCAGCTGTTCTTCCTGCTTTGCGGCAAAATCTCCGTTTTCGTAGGCGTCGATTTCCTCTGAAATCATCTGATCGAGGTCTACACCGTCGGCGGCGGCCTCTTCGCGGAGGTGCTGATAGACCTCATCGGCTGCGCTTTGCCCAGCGATGTCGGAGTTCGCATCTGCCTTGCCGCATGCGGTAAGGGCAGAAACGCACATCATGGCGATTACAATCATTTTCAACTGGTTTTTCATTTTATTTATTGCTCCTTCAGTTCTGCGTCGTTGGACGCTGTATTTTTTTCTGACACTGTTAAGACAAAGCAGAACTGCGTTTGGTTTTAAGATTTCAGAAATTTTTTTATTATTTTGAAAAATTCTGATATACAGATTTCCGTTCAGGCATCCGTATCAAGATACAGCCAGCCCGGCACCGCCTCGGGATCATCCTTCGGGAAATGACACTGATTCAGTGCATCTCCCACTATGATCGTACCGTCGGTATCATATACCGCAATCGGCGCACACTGTCCCGGCGATATTCCTCTTGCAAGCAGAAATTCCGCCGATCCGTCATTGTCTGTATCGTATTCCCGATAGAAAAAGTCCAACGTATAGACACCGGCCTCCCTGTGATGCAGAAACCACAGGATCCCGCTGCCGAGATGGGCATACTGCGCATCATATTCTCCGGGGGCTTTTTCATAAGCATCATCGGGGATCCGGGCGGCTTTGCGGATATCTTCAAGGAGCGCAGGAAAGAATATCATCACCTGCGCCTGCGCTTCTTCTGTCATCATCTCTGATCCTGCGGCCGGGGGTTCTGTTTCTGCCAAAATCGGTTCCGTGATATGCTCATAGGAAACGGCCTCTGTGACAGAAGCGGAAACCTCTGTTATCCCGGGCCTGGCAGTTGGGGGTACGATATGCGGCACAATCACCGCGGCGGCGGTGACAGCGGCGACAGTACCGATGGTCCCGATCACGGCTTTTGCGGGCAGCGTTTTCCATGCTCTGACTCCATTGGGACGGGTATGGGAACAGTACCGTTTCTGTACGGCGGACAGGATTTTCTGATCGGGTTCTGCTGGCACCATGGTACGGAACAGAAGCACAAGGAACGGCAGAGGTGCTATGCTGTAGAGCTTCGTCCCCTGTTTTTCCAGCGCTTCGACTTTCTCCTTTACCCGCTGCCGACCGTAGTTCAGACGGCTTTTTACCGTATTTTCGGAACACGCAAGACAGGCCGCGATCTCCTTGACGCGCATATTGTCAAAATAAACATCGTGACGACTACGCGCTGTTCCTCACTTAACGAATCGAGGATTTCCCCAAGCAGCCGTGCGGTCTCTTTCTGATCGAGCCTGACTTCCGGAAGATTCTCCGGGCAGTCATCCTCTATGCGCAGTTCTGGAGATTCGTCGTCCTCGGTGCTCATATCGGAAAAGAGCATCGGTCTCTTCTTTTTGAGATAATTTTTCGCGGTATTGATGCCGATACGCTTGATCCAGGCAGGAAACAGTGCCGGGGCGTCCAGCTCTTTCAGATGCTGAAAGCCGCGGACGTAGGTGTCCTGCACGAGATCAAGCACGGTATCCTCATCACAGCGGATAAGCGCGCGGACGGTCTGATAAACCGCGTGATAAGTCCGGTTATATAAATCCGCCACGGCATTTTTATCCCCTGCGATGGCCTGTGTTACAAGCGTTTCTATAGATTCCATCGGAAAATTACTTTTCCGCCAGCGAAATCTGCAGAACGGTTCCGCTTGCGCTGAGGGCTCTTGTGATCAGGCAGGATTTGAAGCCGAAGATCTTATTATAATACCGCCAGAGATCGTTGATGTTATCGCGGTTATTGAAGAAGTTCGTGACCTCATTCTGGGAGTAGATGCGGTCAAGGCGACATTCAAAGTTGGGACCGTCGCCGTTTGCCTTTGCCTCGTCTGCGGCCTTTTTGAGACCGTCAACAGTCAGCGGGACGGTGATGCCGCCCTTGACGGTATAGTAGCTGTGCTTGGTCGATGTGCACTCCGGCAGGGTATAGGGGACATACTCAAAGCGGTGACCGGATGTCTTCATATAAGCGGTCGTGCAGTTGAAATACTCATGGGAGATGGTGTCTCCGCCGCCGATGACGACAGGGTCGTCCCAGGTCATATCCACGTGATAGGGGATGCCGTCCAGCCAGACCATGGTCCAGCTGTGATCGCCGTCGTCGCAGCTGCCGCCGACAAAGGCTGCCGGGATGCCGCAGCGGTACATCAGATACTGGAACAGTTCCTCATAGCCCTCACATACAGCGGTACCGTTGACCAGTGCGCCGTAGGCGGTGTGATTGAACGGTGCTGCATACGTATGGTCATAGGAGACCTTTGCTGCGATGCGGTCATGGACCATCAGCTCCCGTTCATAGTCGCTCATGCTGCCGGAAACGCCGGAGAGGATCGCCGTGACCTCGTTATCGAACTTTGTCTGCAGATTCTTCTTTTCTGCCGCGGAGCAGAGATATCCGGGCTTGATGGTCGTGATCGTGTCGTTGATGTAGGCATAATTGACGTAGTTGTCAAGCCAGAAATGCTGGGGATGGTCGTAGACATAACAATAATAGACCGTTCTGAAATCGTTCAGTTTCAGGGGCGTGGGAGCATCGGCAACGCTGATCTCCGCGGAAAGGGCCTCAACGCCGGAAACCAGCTTGTCATAAATCCAGAGATAAGACGGATAATTCTTTGCAAGATATTGATATCCGAAGTAATTCTTGGGATCGATCTCTTTCAGCGGTACGATCTTTGCCAGCACTCTGGTCTCTGCCGCGCCGCAGACGGAGCAGACACGCTTTTCACTGCCGTCCGCCGTGGTGGTCGGTGCCTTTGCCATCTGCCATGAACCGAATCTGTGGCCTGTGGCTGCTATGGTGACAACACCCGTATCCGCGCCGCACATGGAACAGACGGATTTTTCCTGACCGTCTGCCGTACAGGTAGCCTGTTTTATGACCTGGGTGACATAGTCATGCCGTCCCGTTGCCGGGATAACCTCGGTGACTTCTGTTTTACAGACGGAACAGACCTTTCTCTGGCTGCCTTCCGCGGAGCAAGTGGCTGCTTTCAGCACCTGCGGTGCGCCGAAGGTATGTTTTCCGGTGGCGGGAATGGGTTCCTCGCTGGATAGACCGCAGACGGCGCAGGAAACACGCTGGGTTCCCGCCTCCGCGCAGGTCGCCTTCTTCACGACCACAGCCTTGTCCCATGTATGAACTCCGGTCATGGGAACGGTTTCCTCCCGTTCAAGACCGCAGACCGGGCAGACAAACTTCGTCAGACCATCTTCTGCGCAGGTCACGGCTTTCAGCACGGTTCCTTCGTCCCAGGGATGTTCCTCCGATAAGGGAAGTTCCTCCGTCCGTTCAAGACCACAGACGGAACAGGTATAGAGGGACTGTCCCACTGCGGCGCAGGTGGGCTCTTTGGTGATGACACCGTCATCCCACGGATGCTCTCCTGTGGCTGGGTACACGGTTTTGCTGACGGCACTGCTGACGCGGGAGGTATACAGAAGATATCCGTCCTCAGCACAGGTCGCCGCCTTTTCTTCCGTGATATACAGGGTATCGAAAACAGCATCGGCATCGGTGCCGAACTTTGTCTCCATCTCGTCAAGGAGTTCAAGAACATGGTCAGCGTCGCCGGAAGCGGCAATGGCGCCTGTCAGCGCGGTGTAGTGTTCCTCCGTTGCCTCCTGATCGCAGGCGAGGGTATAGAGCTCCGCTGCAGCCTCATACTGTGCGTCCTCCATGGCGCGGTCGCCGTGATCTGAGATCATGGCGGTCAGTGAGGAAAGGTATTCCTTGTCCTCCCCCTGCCATATTCCGGCCTTTTCCAGAAGGGCTTTTGCTGTGTCTGTGTCGTATGCTTCCAGACTGCGCTCCATGCGGGTCTCCAGACGCGACTGACCGTTTCCCGTGATCCATGCGCGGAACGTGGGGCTGACCGCCGCGGCTGTGCCGACACCTGCAGCACCTGCCGTCAGAGCGAGGATTCCTGCGATGACTGCTGTTTTCATAACTGTTGTATCCTTTATCTGTTGTTATTTATTCTTTCGTCGGTAACGATATGTTCAATTCCGGTATGCTCTTTGGAAAGGTAGTCTTTCAGAAATGTCGGGTAGGCTTTATAACGATCAAGATCACAGATGGGGATCCAGTGCATGGTTTCCTCGACCCCCTGGGTCATGCTGTGACTGTGCAGCTCTTTTGTTCCCCTTTGTTTCATAAGAAAATAGAAGCTGAGTTCGTGGCAGTCAAGTCCCGCAAGACCTCCGCCGCTTTCATTGAAGAAATTTTCGTGGATGACCGCCAGATGATCGACCTCATAGGAAACGCCGGTTTCTTCAAGAACTTCGCGCCTCACCGCGTCCTCCGCCGTCTCGCCGAGATGCACGCCTCCGCCGATAGAATAGAAAAAATCCTCTTTTTCGTTTCCCGCAAAGAGAACGCAGTCTCCCTCCACGATGATGGCGGCAGCACGGAAGCGGAACCATTTGCCCTCTCTTGTAAAGCCGCAGTTGCGATTGTCCATAAGATGTTCTCCTTTCGGGTGACAGACTTCATTTGTGACCGGAATACAGATACGCGGCGATTTTGTTGATCTGATCTTTGTTCTGATCAAGGAATGTCCGGTAGCCGCAGAATCCCGATGTGGGGTTGACGCACATATTCGGTGCGAGGCGGGGACAGCCGGAGCCGCAGAGCTTCTGCCATTTACATGCAGTGCACAGGGCGGGTACGGGCTTTTTCCGGGTGAGGAATTTTTTCGCCGTTTCCCCGTTCATCAGCACATCCGGTGAGTTTTGAGTCAGATTGCCCAGCTTCCACCCATCCTCTGCATAAAAATCGCAGGGGTAAACGCTCCCGTCTGCCTCGACAATCATCTGGATGGCGCAGGAACCGGTCAGGCCGCAGGCGGTGACATTCCGGTACAGAAGGAGATTGAAGATATCGTCAAAAAACTTGACGCTGCGGTATTCCCCGCGGGAAAGTGCTTCCGCCCAGAGGGGGAGAAGCCCGGAATAGAACGAGGAAAACCGCTCCGGGGTCAGTGCATCCGGATAAGCCGTGTCGGAGTGGTCCTGCAGCTCCTCCGGTTTTCCCGGATTCAGGCAGGGGATGAACTGCACATAGCGGATATCGTTTGCGCACAGGAATTTCCAGACGGCGGCGGGATGACGGGCCGTTTCCTCTGTGAGTACCCAGAGGATGTTATAATCGGCTCCGTGCTTTTTCAGGCGGCGCATGGCCTCCATGACCCGGCGATGGGTGCCCTCTCCTTTGATATCCGGACGGTTTTTGTCGTGCTCCGCCCTGTCTCCGTCCAGAGACAGACCGACAAGAAAGTGGTTTTTCGCAAGGAACCGGCAGAAATCATCGTCCAGAAGCAGACCGTTTGTCTGCAAAGCATAGGAAGTGCTGACCCGGATATGATGCCCGGCGATGCTCTGTTCCCAATGGCGGATAAAATCCCGGAAGAAATCCACGCCGCACAGGGTGGGTTCACCGCCCTGAAAAGCAAAGCGGACGCTGTCGCCGTCGGATAGGTCAGAAAGGATCTGTTCCTGCAGCGCGGAAACAGTCTTCGCCGTCATAAAGCGGGAGGATTCATGTCCCTCGGCGAGAACCCGATAGAAGCAATAGCCGCAGTTCATATTACAGAATCCTGCGGCGGGCTTCAGAAGAAAATCGTACTGTTTCATTTTGCGGGAAGAATGGTCGGGGCATCCTCTCCAGCCTCTGCCATTTTCCGGATGAGCAGGGCGGCAAGGTCTGCGCGGATCGCCTTATATGCCGGATCGGCAACAAGATTGTTCCGCTCATGGGGATCGGCGTGCAGATCATAGAGGTAGTCCTCATAGTAGACATCGGAGCGGCTGTCGTTCCAGCCATCGGCCTCGGCACGCACGGCGTATTTCCAGTCCTTTGTCCGGATGGCTCTGCCCACCTGACTTTCGCTGATCTGCAAAAAGACCACGTCTTCCCAGTCGTGGCATTTCCCCTCCACAAGCGGTTTCAGAGAATGGCGGCGGAAGCTCTCCGGTGCTTCGATGCCGGCGCAGTCCAGCATGGTACGGGGGAGATCCAGCAGACTGACAAGATGTTCCTCTTTGCCTCTGCCGCGGAATCCGGGACCGGTGATGATCAGCGGGATATGGATGGAAGCGTCATGGCAGGAGCGTTTATATTCCCCGTTGCGGGTGCAGAAATGGGAACCGTGATCGGAGGTATAGATGAGGATCGTGTTATCCCAGAGACCACGGTCTTTCAGCGTGTCGACAAGGCGGCCGACATTTGCATCCAGCGCATGGCACTGACCGAGGTAGTCGGGATAATTTTCCCTCCAGTTCCCCTCGGTGCCGATCAGATCTCCCGGCGGGGTGAAGTCAGCGAATTTCGCTTTGCTGCCGTCGGGCCCCTCAAAGCGGTGATGATCGTTCTGGTGGTGGGGTTCGATCTGGCTGATGAACATAAAGAACGGACGGTCATCGTTTCCTTCGCTGTACTGATGGAGGAATTCGATAGCGTAGTTATTGATGGCATCGGCGCGGTAGCCGATGAAATCATGACGGTTGTTGTCTCCGTCGAAAACGAAGCCGTTATAGCCGTGGGAGGTAAATTCAAGCACATCTGCCGCCATCCAGTAGTCGCGGTAACCGCCGCGGAGCTCCTTGGGTACTGCGGTGATTTCATGGTGCAGATTCTTATCGGCATTGGAGGCCAAATGCCATTTGCCCACATAAGCCGTTGCGTAGCCGCCCTCATGGAACAGCTCTGCCAGAGTGGGAAGTCCCTCCGGCAGCTCGATATCGTTGCGGTAGCAGCCGATTTCCTCTGCATACCGTCCTGTCTGCAGGCAGGCGCGGGCGGGACCACAGACGGGTTGACAGGTATAGGCGTTCATGAACTGACAGCCCTCCTCGGCCAGTCGGTCAAGGTTGGGGGTCACGTCCAGCTTCTGACCGTAGCAGCCCATGGTGTCCCAGCGCTGTTGATCGGAAAAGTAAAAGATGATATTCGGGCGTTTTTCGTTTGCCATCGGTCGGATACCGTTCCTTTTTCTGATTTTGTTTTCTTTTTCAGTTGCCCTTGTTCGGCATGCCGGAGGCAACGGAATGGGCAAAGCTGGACAGGGGCATGGTCTGCAGAGTGACGCGGCCGGGGCCGGTAACGACAGTATTGAACAGACCTTCACCGCCGAACAGGACATTCTTGACGCCCTTGACGGTCTGGACGTCGATGGAACAGCCTCCGGTCACCATGGCCAGGTTTCCGGTATCGACGATCAGCTGCTGGCCAGCGGCAAGATCATATTCCACGGCGGAGCCGTCAAGCTCCAGAAAAACGATGCCGGAGCCGGAGATTTTCTGCATGATGAAGCCCTCGCCGCCGAAGAATCCGGCAGCCAGCTTCTTCTGGAAGTGGATGGAGAGTTCCACACCCTCGGTTGCTGCGAGGAATGCGCTCTTCTGGGCAATGATGGGGCAGCCGGGAGTAACCTCAATCGCGCGGATGGAGCCGGGGAAAGAGGACGCAAAAGCGATCATGCCCGCGCCGTTCTTCGGGGTATAGCGGTTCTGGAACATGGATTCGCCGGAAAACATTCTGCCGAAAGCCTTGCCGATACCGCCGGCGGAGGTATTCATTTCCATATTGGGGGTCATCCAGACCATGGAGCCCTTCTCCGTGATCATGGTCTCCCCGGGTTCAAGATTGCAGATGACAACGGGCATCGGTTCGCCCTGAATCTGATAGTTCATACTGGCACACTCCTTGTTATAATCTTATTGAATTATTATACCTGAAATCAGGCGGTTTGTCAATAATTTTGACGGTCTATACCTGATTGTGGATGCGGCATAGATTACAGTTCAGGCGTCTCGCCGCCCTCGACCTGATTTTTGTTGTTTCCCGGTTCGGTGGGATGACCGGCAAGGGCTTTGCGGTCGCTCTTGCAGTCTTCGCGGGCATCCTCTCCTTGTTATGGCTGTATTATGGCGGAAAACTACAGTGCATGCTGCGTTGCAGTTCAGCCAATTCCATAATAATGAAGGAGCAGCCCTGCGGGCTGCTCCTGATGGATATTCATATTACGGATTGTTCAGCGGAATCTCTGCTTCCCAGAGTGTATACGGGCAAACCGGAACCTCGAAGACGGAGAGACCGATGTGGGCGGTTGCCTGTGCGCAGAAACCGGTATCACCGGACAGCGCAATGACGTCCCCCTTATGGACAGTATCGCCCTTGGAGACCTTGGTCTCGCTCAGATGGCAGTACCAGCTCTTCAGGCCCAGACCGTGTTCCACAACAACGATGTTGCCGCTGAGGTCCGTCGCGCCGACGTAGATGACAACGCCGTCGTTGACCGCCTGAATGTCGGTTCCCTCTCTGACGAGGTAGTCAACACCCTGATGCTGATACTTCGTACCGCCGTTGATGACGCGGATTCGTCCGAAACCGGTAATCAGAAGGCTGGTATCGGCGGGACCTTCAAGGAAGGTACCGTTGAACATGTGGTCAGCGCCGAGGGCAAGGGACTGGGCGACAGGCTTCATGAGCTCGTCAAAGGATGCGAGGGTCGCCTCGGTACGGGTAGCATTGATGATGGACTGGTCGATGGAATAGGGTGCTTCGTGGAATTCCTTGTCGGTGACGCCGAGAAGGAGCTCCTGTGTCACGCCGTCACAGCTGACGGTAAAGGTGTAATTGCCGGCAGGCTGCTCGCAGGCAATCGGGATCAGGGCGCGGTAGTAGTCGCCGTCCTCAACAAAGGTGGGGGTAAAGTTGATATCCGGCTCGGCAGCGAACAGGACGTCTGCATCCTCGGGCTTGTCCTTGACGGTGATGACGCAGAACTCGCCGCGCTGGATGGTGGAAACATTCAGATAGAAGGAAGCGGGTGCATTGACGCGGGCATTGAAATCATAGACTGCTTCGCCCTGGCCCTCCTTGCCGTCCACTTCGTACCACTTGGCCTCGATGTGGAAGCGCAGATTCTTCTGCTCGGTGATGGACAGGCGGGAGAGATTTGCGTAGTTGTCGCTGTAAATGAGCTCATCGCCGTCATAGACGGAAATGTCGATGAGGTCGGGTTCGAGGTTGAAGGACATGGCAAGACGGGCATTCATGCGGTAGGTCTTGCGCGCGTCGGTGGTCTCGGTTTCCATGGCACGGTATGCACCGTTGAACAGCTTATAGCGCCAGTCGAGGGACTGGGGGAGAACCTCTTCTCCGCTGATCTTCAGAACCGGGTGGACAGAGCCGTTATACATACACGCCGCGTAATCCTTGCAGAGAAATGCGGAAGCATCCTGGGAGTTGATCTTGAAGATCTTGCCCTCCGGGTCCTTGAAGAACGCCGCATCGGGATTGGGGGTGAAGTAGTATTCGTAGGTGCTTGCGCGGTTGAAGGTGGTATAAACCACGCGGAAGATTTTTGCGTCTGCCAGAGCATCGGGCATATCCGTCTGCTCCTTGGCGTTTTTGTTGACCGAGGTCAGAAATTCGATCTCCGCAGCGCCGCCGTCCGCTTTATCGGCGGTATACAGATAGGATTTTCCGTCGGGATCGGAAATCTCCATCTTCTCAATACCGCGGCTGCCATCCACGGCGCCGGACTGGGCATTGATGTAATATGCGACTGCAAGATAGGTCGGTATAAAAAGCAGAAGGATGAAGATCACTGCCTTCAGCTTGTTGTTCATGCGGTAGCCTCCTTTGACGGAAACCGTATCACGGCTCCGGGGATTCGTTTTGTTTCATAAGGTACAGATATTTATTATATTATACACCATTCTTTTGAATCGGTCAATAGAAAAAGTGATTCTGACACAAAAAACAATGCAAATCCGGAGATTTTTCCGTATCGGGCTCTCATTTTTGTCCTTTGAAATCTACCGGAGCTTCACTGTCCCCTATATATGACAAAAACAGTGTGTATCAGGATAGGATGCCGCGAAGCGTGCGAAGCATGCAAGGGCGACCGCAAAGCCCTTGCCGCTCCCCCACCAAATCCGACTGAAAAACAAAACCCAGCCGAGGACAGGAACACGGATGAACCATCACAAAAAAATCTCAAATTTTCAAAAAAACTTTTGAAAACCCATTGACAAACCCATTCTTGCGTGATATAATATTATACGTTGAATGACTTCCGCAAGTCAAATGCGAGGATGGCGGAATTGGTAGACGCGCACGTTTGAGGTGCGTGTGATTTCATCATGTGGGTTCAAGTCCCATTCCTCGCACCAGCGGGTATGGCGGAATTGGTAGACGCGCTAGATTCAGGTTCTAGTGAGGATTCCTTCATGGAGGTTCAAGTCCTCTTACCCGCACCACAAAAAGCCTCTTTGCTTCGGCAAAGAGGTTTTTTTGCATCATGACACCGCCGAAGGGCAGATTCTGATGTATATCTGCGGCACATGAAACGCTGCTGTCATCAGAGATGACAAATCACTTTGATCGTGAGGTTCCCATGAAATCTTTTATCCGCTACCATAAAACGCTGCCGCGGCGCATCGCGGAGAACCGGTACCCGCTGATCCGGGCGCGGATCGGGTACTTATACCGTGCCGACGGAAAGATTCATTCCGCGGTCTATGCAGTCAGCGACGCATCCTGCCGTGACGGTGCCGTCCTCCGCATGCCGGGGGAAACCTTCACAGAGGTCTACTACAGCCGTTTCCTGCCCCAGATCCGCAACGATGCGGAGCAGGAGGGCGCGGCGATCTACTTTGATCCCTACAGCGGGCAGTTCCTTGTCATCGGTTCAAAACAGCTCTATCTGGACGCCGTTTCCGTCATCGGCGGCGTGTCAGCTCCGGTTTTTCTGGAAAACGAGAGCCCTTTCCGCTTTGATCCGGCGGAATACGGCGCTTATGCGGATGTTTCGTCCATGTCCCTCGCTTATGATGAATACTTCGTTCCCGATATCACGGGCGTTACGGTAGCAGACTGCATGGTGCAGCCCGTGTGGGATGATCTTCCCCACCCCTTCCGCTGCGCCATGGATTTCTTCGACCGCTATTTTGACCGTCTCTGGGCGGACTGCAAAACGCCGGGACGGGACACACTGACAGAGCTGCTTGCCGCCGTCATCCGCGCGGACAATGCCGATCTGCTCACACGGCTCTTTGCCCTGATGCCCCAGATTATGACCCGATTCCAGCCGATCCTCCGGGAGGAACGCAAATTCGCGGATATGAAACTCACGGTTCCGGCAAAAGGCAGTGCGCCCGCTCTGCCCGTTATCAATTTATTCCAGTATACCATGCTGATGGGTTCCCCCGACATGATCGAAACCCTGTTCCGCATGTACGAGCGGCCCATGGAGCTTGCCGAAATGCTCCGGCATCCGATGTTCTATCATATCGGCTTTTATCATGTGCGGAGCGGCAATACGGCGGTGCTTGAACGGCTTCTGGAACATCGCTTCAATCCCGATGCCGTGGAGATCAAAAACCAGCGTCTGACGCTGCTCTCTGCCGCCTGCCAATGCCGCCGCCCTGCCATGGTCTTCATGCTCATCCGCCACGGTGCAAGCGTGGAAAAGACCGACGAGCGCGGCAAAGCGGCTCCCGACTACGCGGCGGAAGCCTGTAACGCTGCCTGTCTTGCGGCGCTGTTTTCTTCTGACAGTCCCCATCTCCGGGCCTGTGCGGAGCAGCTCGCCGGGACGCTGCCGCTGGATGACGACACCCAGGCGCTGCTCTCCATTCTCCGCGACTATCTGCGGGGCTGAAATTGCCCGATATCGTTGACTTTTCCGGATTTTTCTGTTATAATGAAACTATCTTTTAAGAAGAAAACAAAAAACCGAAAGGATATCTATCGAAATGAAACTTGACCGCCGTATTACCCTTCCCCTTTGTGCGCTGCTGCTGGCAGGTGCAGGCGCGCTCCTCTCCTGCGGTGATACCGCCGCAAATACGCCCGCAGTCACAGATGCTCCCGGCACCGCTCCCGCAGAAACCGAAGCTGCCGCTCCCGAGAAAACCGTAATCCCCTACGACTATGAGCTTGGTCAGTATGACGGCTACGCCTTCACGATTCTCAACGAAGACGAGACGGAAAACAACTGGGCCAACTGCCGCATTGCGCCGGACGAGCTGAACGGCGATCTCATCAACGATGCGCTTTATAACCGCAAAGTGCGCACGGAAGATCTTCTGAACGTCACCATCCGGGAAGAACGCATCAAGGGCGATAATCTTGCCTCCCAGACAAAGAAGCTGGTACAGGCGGGCGATGCGACCTACGATTCCATTTCCAACCGCAACAACGAAATCGCCTCTCTTGCTACCGCAGGTTATTTTGCCAACATGCGGAACATTCCCGAAATGCACTTTGACCGTCCGTGGTGGGACAGCGTCATCTGCGACGCCTCCACCCTCGACGGCAAGCTGTTCTTCGCATCCTCCGATATCTCCCTCTTTGCCTTTGAGGCGACCTGGGTCATCTACTTCAACGAGACCCTGTTCAACCGCTTTGACATCGAATATCCCTATCAGCTGGTCCGCGACGGCAAATGGACTCTCGATGCGATGTACAACATCATCAAGGAAGGCACCGTCGTCAACGATACCGATTACAATCCCACGGGCAACAACTCCTACGGCATGATCACCCACAACCAGTTCATCGGCGTGCTTCTGGCAGGTGCCGGTGAAGAGCTGGTCTCCGTTGGCAAAGACGGTATTCCCGCCTTCCACGAGCCCACGGAGCGATTCTATTCTCTGGCTGAGAAGATCATCAACATCACAGGTCCCAAAGGTCAGTATTATGACCGTGTGACAACGCCCCTTGCCTCCGGCGGCAACGATGTCACCGTGGAATTCATGTACGGCACGTTCCTCATGTGCTCCGAAACTCTGGGTCACATTGCTACCCTGCGTTCCATGGAAGACGGTCTGGGCATTCTCCCCGCACCGAAGTATGACGAAGCACAGGCAGACTACCGCTCCATGGTTGCGACATGGGGTGTTGAAATGACGACCATTCCCGCCACCAACACCGAACTCACCCGCACGGGTCAGATTCTTGACTATCTGGCATACCAGAGCTACATTTCCCTGATGGAGCCCTACTATGATCAGTATCTGACCATGAAGGGTGCGAGAAACGAAGACAGCGCCGAAATGCTGTCCATCATCCGCAACACCCGTGTGGCTCATGTGGGATATCTGTTCAACTGGAGCAACTCCATGGAAGAGCCCATCCGCGAAGCGCTGATGAAAGGCAAGAACGATGTTGCCTCTCTGGTTGCGAAGAATCAGGCCAAGGTCGAAAAAGCAATCGACAAGACCATGACCAAGTGGGCAGAATTGGGTTAATTTCAACGATATGAGAACCCGGAAGTTTCCTGAATCGGAAGCTTCCGGGTTTGTTTTTTTATATCAGTTCTGCGTTCTTACCAGTTTGTAATCATCATACGGCTGATAATAGGGACAGGCGCGGTAGGAGCCGCTTAAGTACTGCTCAAATTCATCCTCGTCGAGATTGACGGTACAGATGGTTTCGCAGAGGTCTTCATCGTATTCGTAGTGAACACAGTCGTCACAGTTGGAACGGATGCGCTTTTTCTTCGGCTGCGGAGCTTTTTCGGGATTATGATTTTCCATTGGTCGGTTCATTCCTTTCGGGATCATTCTGTTCAGGATTGTACTGCGGGCAGAAAAGGCGTGATGCAGTCCGCGGCGCGGCTGCGGAAAACGCCTGGGACAGTCAGGATGGCGTAATCCACAAAGTCGATGCGTCCGTCGCCGTTGAGATCTGCTGCGGGGACGGCTGCGCCTGCTGCACTGTTATGCCATGTACTGCCGGAGATCATCAGCCGCTCGTCAAGATGGTCGATCACGCTGTCGCCGTTGAGATCGCCCCGGATCAGTGCGATCCCCGCAAGCCATGCGCCGATATCCGTATCGCTGTAAACAGTCAGCCCGGTCACGGTGCAGGGATAGCATCCGGCACATTCCACGGTAAGGTCATAGACGCCTGTGCGGACGCCTTCCATGCGGAAGGATACATTCTCACGAAGGTAACTTTTTGCGCGGGGGATCTCGATGGTCTTCACCGCGGCACCGTTTTTGCTGATGCGCACGGTGATGGGAGAATCCGCAAAATAACCGCTCATGCTGCCTGTCAGGGTAAAGGTAAAGGAGGTTTTGAGGGAAACCGTCAGCTTATACTCCTTCCCCGTTTTATCGGAGGGGGAGCTGCGGACGATATAGCGGACGGTGCAGGTCTCATTTGCCGCGTTATATCCATCCGGAGCGATATAGGAACCGCAGATCAAACCCTTGTCCTTATAGCTGTAAAGAGTCTCGGAGATACCGGTCTGGGGATGGTAGGCAAGAACCGCAGAGGAAGAATTATAAATCAGCACATCGCCGCAGACGGTGAGGCCGGAATAGGTGCTGGGATAAGTTCCGGCAGAAGTCGTCCAGCGGGTTGTGATCAGCGGCTTGCGGGCCGTGACCTTTCCGCTTCCCGGATCAAGGGTACAGAGGTCGCCGGAGGCATTGTCGATATAGTACCATTTTCCCGCAAGGGGGACGATGGGGGAACGGGTCTCCGTCCACGGAGCGCTGTCATAATCCGCCGCATCGCAGATATGCTCTGCAGCCCAGCCGGAATGGCGGTGGCGGCCCATATATTCATCGCTGCGGAGGAAATAGGTATGGAATACCATGCCCATCTGGTCGGGCAGCGGATCATCCCAGGTGATATCCATGTGGTACCATTTCCCGTTCACACGGACGAGATTCCACATGTGATTCATCTCCCGGCTGACAGCGCGGTCATTTTCGATGCCGAGGGCGTCAAGGAGTGCCTGACAGGTCAGGGTATAGGCCTGACAGACGCCGGAGCCGGTCTTGAAGAAGCGGTAAACATCCGCGATATCCAGACTTTCATCGTACCTGAAATGTTTGGCAAGGTAATCGTGGATATAAAGGACCTTTTCAAAGTCCGACCATGCGGGGGAAACACCGGACAGGATACGGTCAATACCGTCGCTATAGGCCTTCTGGGCAGCGATCAGCTCCGCTCCGCGCATGGTATAGGTGGGCATGAGTGCACTGACAATGCCTGTTGTGCCGGAATAGCTGTAATTATAGCTGGCGGCAAGATAGAAGAATTCCGGCTGCTTGGCTGCCTGTTCAAAGACGCTGTCAAGCTCGGCTGCTGTGATGCGGTAAGCGGACAGGCTGATGCTGGGTGACAGTGTGGCAAGTCCCTCGTATATCTTCCGGTAGACATCGCCGAAGCGCTCCGCATCGAGGGCGGAGGATTCAAACTGTGCAAGCTCCGTTTCCGCGATGCGCAGATCGGGTTCCTCATGGCGGATGGAGGACAGCTGATGCAGCAGTGCGGCCAGTTCTCTGCGGGCGGCGTTCTCTCCGGGACGTACCGTGCGGGCGCTGTCCACGATCAGAAGACCGTTTGCAAAGGCGAATTTCACGCCGTCCTCTGCCCAGGAGCTGACTTTCGCAGCATCGGCAAGGGACGCAAGAGAGGTATTTCCGGCAGGCTTGGCGGCGTATCCGTGTCCCTCACAGTAGCGCTGCATGAGCACGTACATCTGCTCATGGGTGATGTTGTCATCGGGGCCGAAGCAGCCGTTGCCGTACCCTTTGAACAGTCCCGTTTCCAGTGCCCAGGCAACATAGGGCACATACCAGCCGTCCTTATTGATATCCGAAAACGCGGAAAGTGTCTCTTTCTGACCGGGGGCGGCGAGGGCAAACGGTTCATTGCCGGAAAGACGGCAGAGGACCGTTGCAAAGGTGGCACGGGTCATGGAAGCTAAGGGCGCGAATGTAGACGCAGAGGTACCGACGAACAGCCCTTCCCTGCACACATAGGCGATATCGTTATAGTACGGGTCGGCATCGGAAACGTCCCGGAAGGGATTGACCCAGGGGACCTCGGGCTTTATCGTCTCCGCGGGCATTTCCCCTGTGACGGAGGTGTTCCCGGCAAAAACGGCATCTTTCAGCGTATCTCCGCCGGTCAGAGCGCCGTAGGTATAGTGACCGCTTCTGGAACAGACCGCATATTTCACGGACTGGTTCAGCGCCTTCTGCTCCGCATAGGAGAGAAGCCGCAGGCTTCCCGCCGAGAGGACAGTCCCCGCCGGGCGGTCAAAGGCGACCTGCATCACTGCCGTATAATCCTTATAAGCGGCGCCGGATGTACAGGCGGGATACAGGATCAGATACGCGGTATCCCCGGAAAGGGAGCGTCCCGTTTCGGGCAGGAGTGAAGAAAAGGTCCATCCGCCTGTGGGAAAGGTCATCGCGCTGCAGTCGCTCATGGGTCGGAGCGGCGGATCGGTCTCGCCCTTCTCAGCTTCACCAGGCAGAGCAAGCACGGCGGGATCATAAGCAAGCGCTATGCACTGGGTACGGGCAAGATCCGGGCCGCGCAGTTCCACGGAGAGCACCGCTTTATCCCCGCTTTCCTGCAGGGTCAGGCGCAGGCCATAGTCTTCTTTGGTATCGGCGGAAACGGCAGATACAGAGAACAGCTCCGCCGGAATGATGGAGATGAGGAACAGCCAGGCCAGTATCAGGCCGCATATCCGGTTTCTGGTTTTATGCTTCATCGGCGTTTGTCCTTTCTTTCTCATCAGTCATAGAATTCCGTCGGGCGGCCGGACTTATCAAACAGATGGGCGTATGCCATCATGCGGTAGCGGGTGAGAGGAGATGCGGGGTCGGAGAGTGCATGGGAGGTCTCCTCCGTTGTCAGATGCGTGCCGTCAGCCCGGATCACGGAGCGAGCGCTGACAACAGGATAGTCCTCGCAGAGGTCCAGCAGATATTCCTGATAACCGTCCATGGGGATGCCTGCCGTCCGGCAGAGGACGGCGGAGAGGTAGTTTGCGCTGACGTCCTTTGCCTCCGCCTCCCCGATATCATAGTTTGCCCAGAGGACATAGGGGGTGATATAGCGGTTCTCCGCGTCGAGATTTTCCGTCGTGGCGGCGATGCCGTTCTGGTCCAGCAGTTTATAGATGACGCTGTCATTGGGCTGGTGATCGCCGAACATGAGGATCACGGTCTTCTCATCGGAGGCCGCATAGTGGTTCACAAGGTTCTCAAATGCCTGATCGGTTTTGCGGATGAGGGAGAGATACGCCGAGATACGCTTGTATTCCTCCAGCCCATCCACGGTGACGTCCGGGCGGAAGTTGGCAAATTCTTCGTCATAACTGCCGTGGTTCTGCATGGTGACGGCGAAGACGAAAGCCGGAGCGCTGTGGTCCTCCCGTCCGTCCACCATCTTTGTGACGGTATCAAAGAGCGCGCGGTCGGAATAATAGGAACGGAGGACCTGGGACGTATAAAGCGGACGGAGATCCTCAAGGAATGTGGCGGTGTCAAAACCCAGACGCGGGTAGACGGAATTCCTGAACCAGCCCGATGCGTAATAGGGATGGATAGCCTCCGCCGTATATCCGAGGGATTTCAGATGCGTGGCCAGCGTCGGAATGTCTTCTTTGACATACTGCTGATAGGGGATCGAGCCGGAGGGCAGGAACGCCATACTGTCGCCTGTGAGGAATTCAAACTCTGTATTGGCGGTGTTGCCGCCCTTGACGGAAACGTAGAGGTCGCCCTTTCTCGTGTTCTCCGTGAGGCTGTCGATAAACGGGGTCACGGGAAGATTGGTGGTAAAGGGACCGAGGGGACGGAGGTCGGAAAAGGCCTCATTCATGATGACGATGACATTGGGGAGATCGTCAGCGGAATCCGGCTCCCCCGGGAAATCCGCCGCCGTTTGCGCAACGGTCTTTTTATCGTAGCC
>JAKSPR010000080.1 GCA_024404655.1 Clostridia bacterium
CTGTCCTGCTCTCACCAGATCCGCAAAGACACCGACTTCGTGGATCATATTGTTTTCATCCGGCGTAAAGGGGATTTCCTCCGGCTCTTTTCCCCGCAGGATCACGCGGATATTGCCGGGCTGGGAAATCTTG
The DNA here is from genome assembly GCA_024404655.1 of Clostridia bacterium. GTDB lineage: Bacteria > Bacillota > Clostridia > Oscillospirales > CAG-272 > RGIG3925. The sequence continues at coordinate 134 of JAKSPR010000080.1, forward strand.
CCGAAGGTCAGGGAGCCGTTTTCGCCCATGATGATGTTCGGCGTCACGCTGTCCATGATTTTCGCATAGGAGAGCTCCGCTTTCATGTCGCCGTAATCAAGCACGGCATGTCCCGCGCCCTCAAAGCCGTTTTCCAGCATCGTGGACAGGGCGGAAATACGCTTCGGCATACCGAAGAGCATGGCGCAGATATGAATGATATACACGCCGATATCCATCACCGCGGCATTGGACAGCGTCGGGTCAAAGGCGTTGAGGATCTCGCCCTTCTTGAACCGGTCATAGCGGGAGGAATACTGGCAGAAGTCAAAGGCCGCACGCCGGATCTTGCCCAGCCGCGGCAGCTGCTCCTTTACGATCTGCATGCAGGGATCAAAGGCCGGACGCATGGCCTCCAGCAGTACGCATTTGTTTGCAAAGGCCGCAGCTTTCATTTCTTCCAGTTCTCTTGTATTGGTGGCAATGACCTTCTCACAGAGCACGTGTTTGCCGTGGGAAAGAGCCGTCACCGCCTGTTTTGCATGGGCAAAGTTAGGAGATGCGATATAAACGGCATCAATGCAGTCGGAGGACACAAAATCTTCGTATGAGGTAAAGACCCGGCCGATGCCATGCTTTTCCGCAAAGGCGTTTCCGGTTTCCTCTTTTCTTGAATAGACCGCGGTCACATCGGTTCCCTCCACCGTCTGAATGGCTTCTGCCATCCAGTCGCTGACGAAGTTCGTGCCGACAATGCCGATGCGCACCGTCTTTTTTTCGTTCTGTTCCATTGGAAAAGTCTCCTTTCAGTCTGTTCAGCGGATCACGGAGTGCATTTTCTGATTGACGTCATCGTTGCCGCTGGTCCAGAGGATCGTCACGCCCTCTGAGAGGGTCCGTTTCACCCAGATGATGCGCTGGTTTTCTGAACCGCGGAACCGCAGGGAGATATTTTTCTGTTCGAGAATAAATTCCCCGTCCACAAGAACGTCAATCATGGAGAGCATTTCGTCCGTCACTTCACAATAGGCGCGGCTGTCAGCTCCCGGAAGCAGGTCGCTTTCCAGCGTATAGCCCGTATAACACCAGATATCCTTGTCGGGATATGATTCCTTCACCCGGCGCAGAAACTTCACCAGCACCCGCTGATTATCCGGCTCGAAGGGTTCCCCGCCCAGCAGCGACAGACCGCGGATATAGGACGGTGCCAGCATATCAAGAATCTGCCGCTCCGTTTCCGCCGTAAAGGGCTCTCCGTAGCCAAAGTTCCACGTTTCGGGGTTAAAACATTCTTTGCAGTGCTGGGTACAGCCGGAGACAAACAGCGAAACGCGCACGCCCTCTCCGTTGGCAATATCACAGTTTTTGATGGTTCCGTAGTTCATTCTGATGGATCCTCCAATGGTATCTCAAACCGAAAACCGCCGCAGGATGTTATGCCTGCGGCAGCTCCGTATTTTTGTATATCTGACTGTTATTACTGTTAATTTGCAACTTCAAATGCGTTTTAAGAGATTTCTCCAGAAACCGTATCTGATTTACAACTTGAAGTGCGATGCTTCACGCCGATCTTTGCAAGCGCGTCAAGATCCGCGCGGACGACGGATTCGTCAAAATACCGCCACATATCGGTGCCGTGGGTCGAATCCCAGTAGTTGACGCCGATCTTATACCATTCGTTCATATCGGTTCCTTCTTTTTGCGTGTTTATTTTCCGAGCAGCGCAAGGATATCCGCAAGCTTCGTTTCCATAGCGGGCGCCTGAGAAGCGGCGACGGAGGCGATATTGTTCTTGCCGCCGACGATCATTCTGTTGACGGAGGAAACGAAGCTGTTGTTGATGCCGAAGACACAGCCGAAATCGACGCCGCGGGTATTGCGGATGATATTCAGCATATCGACGGAATCTTCATTGCGCAGACCCTTTTGGGACAGCGTCACGTCGTAGTAGATCGGAAGAACGTCACGGTAGCTGACGTAGGTCAGCGCGTCGAGGATGCGTCCCGCCATTTCGGGATCGTCCTGCGTCACAGGGATCGTCAGAAGCGACGTGCAGATATTCATCGCGGAGTAGTAATCCTTCTGCGCCTCGTCGTATTTCGGCATGGGAAGCAGTCCGAAGGTCGCGTCCATATCGCGTTCGACGAGTGCGGATTTCAATTCGCACGTCATGAACATGGCGCGTTCGTTGCGGAACAGCGTGGTATAACCCGAAGGCTGTGTTTCGTCGTTGTTGCCGAGGATATAGCCGTCCTTGGCCGAGAAGATCTTCGCGAGTTTGTCAACGGTATTCACCATGCGCTCGGTCTCGATATTGACGGAGTAATCGTCGCCTTTTTTCAGAAGCAGTTCGTTGCCCGCCGCGTTGACGAAGCCGATCGGGCAGTCCGTGTGGACGGCGATACCGTATACCGCGGTGCCGTTTTCCTTGAAGGAGAAGGATTCGTCTGCGCCGATGTTCGTGCCCGCCTGTACGTATTCAAAGAACGTATCGAGCGTCCACTTGCCGTCTCTGACGAGCTGATAGGGCTTTTCCATATCGAGGTCGGTCATCATTTTCTCGTTGAACAGTAGCACCCACGTGAGGTCGAGGCTGACGAGCTGCATCGGGCTGGACGCCGCGTACAGCGTTCCGCAGACCGTCATGGAATCGTTCACGGAATGATCCCACCATTCCGCATCGAGGTTCAGACCGGGAACCTCCTGCAGATCATAAAGATAATTCTGCGTGATGACCTCGGGCTTGAAGCAGACGGGGAGCGACGCCGCGTCATACGCCTTGTCGTCCGCAAGCACGGATTCGATGACGCGGTCCACGTTCTGCGCAATGCTGTCCCAACCGGGATAGGTGAAGGCGATCTCCTTCAGGACGAAGTCGAGCTTGTCCTCCACGTAGCGGTTGCGCTTGTAGATGGCGTCGTCGAGCATTTCGCCGGATTCGTTTTCAAAATCGAGACGGACGTTGGTGTCCCACATATCGGAATAGTTGAGCACCTTGAATTCGTATCCGCCGTAGGTCTTGTCGCCGAAGTCATACTCCTCCGGTGCAGCGGTATCCGTTGTTCCCGTCGCGGGAGTCGTTTCCTGTCCTCCCTGTGCGGTTTCGCCGCAGGCGGCAAGGGCGAGAAGAAGGGATGCGAGAAGCACGGATGAAACGGTTTTGGTCAATTTCATGGGTTCAGCCTCCTGATATCTTTATTTTTTTGTTATTAACAATTACAGGTGCAGAACACGCTCCTTGATCTCCTGCGTTCTTCCCTGATTCCAGAACTGCGTACCGATGTAGCCGCAGGTTCTGCGCGCGACGTTCATCTTGGACTGTTCGCGGTTGCCGCACTGGGGGCATACCCAGACCAGCTTGCCTTCCTCGTTTGTCTGAATTTCGATCTCGCCGTCAAAACCGCAGACCTGGCAGTAGTCGCTCTTGGTGTTCAGCTCTGCATACATGATGTTGTTGTAGATGAACTTGATGACTTCCATAACGGCTTCGAGGTTGTTCTGCATATTGGGAACCTCGACATAGGAGATCGCACCGCCGGGAGAAAGCGCCTGGAACTTGGATTCAAACGCAAGCTTTGAGAAGGCGTCGATGGGCTCGGTGACGTGGATGTGATAGCTGTTGGTGATGTAGGACTTGTCGGTGATATCTTTCACAATGCCGAAGCGCTTCTGCAGGCACTTTGCGAACTTGTAGGTGGTGCTTTCCAGAGGTGTTCCGTAAAGGCTGAAATCAATGTTGTGTTCAGCCTTCCACTTCTTGCAGGCATCGTTCATGTGCTGCATGACCTCCAGCGCAAAGGGTGTTGCGGTGGGATCGGTGTGGCTCTTGCCGGTCATATACTTGACACACTCATAAAGACCCGCATAGCCGAGGGAAATGGTGGAATAGCCGCCGTAGAGCAGTTTGTCGATTACCTCGCCCTTCTTCAGACGCGCCAGAGCGCCGTACTGCCACAGAATCGGAGCCGCATCGGAGAGCGTGCCCTTCAGACGGTTGTGTCTGCACAGCAGTGCCTGATGGCAGAGCTCCAGACGCTCGTCAAAGATCTTCCAGAAGGTATCGAAATCACCGCCGGAGGACAGTGCAACGTCGGGCAAATTGATGGTGACAACGCCCTGATTGAAACGTCCGTAGTATTTCGGCTGACCGTTTTCGTCCACATAAGGCGTTAAGAAGGAGCGGCAGCCCATGCAGGTGTAGCAGTGGCCCTTGCCCAGCTTGTCGACCTTGAGCTCCAGCATCTTCTTTTCGGAAATATAGTCGGGAACCATCCGCTTTGCGGTGCACTTTGCAGCCAGCTTGGTCAGATAGTAGTATTCGGAATCGTCGTGAATGTTGTCTTCTTCCAGAACGTAGATGAGCTTCGGGAATGCGGGAGTGATCCACACGCCTGCCTCATTCTTGACACCCTGATACCGCTGGATGAGGGTTTCCTCAATGATCATGGCGAGGTCACGCTTTTCCTGTGCGCTCTTTGCCTCGTTCAGATACATAAAGACAGTGACAAAAGGTGCCTGACCGTTGGTGGTCAGAAGGGTGACGACCTGATACTGGATGGTCTGTACGCCCTTGCGGATCTCGGCACGCAGTCTGCGCTCGGTGATGGCGTCGATGGCTGCGCTGTCGGCATTGGCAAATTCCTTCATTTCCTCAGCCACGTCGCGGCGGATGCGCTCACGGGAAACCTGCACAAAGGGTGCCAGGTGGGTCAGAGAAATGGACTGACCGCCGTACTGGTTGGAAGCGACCTGTGCAATGATCTGCGTTGCAATGTTGCAGGCAGTTGCAAAGGAATGGGGCTTCTCGATCAATGTACCGCTGATGACGGTGCCGTTCTGCAGCATATCCTCCAGATTGACCAGGTCGCAGTTGTGCATGTGCTGTGCGAAGTAGTCCGCGTCATGGAAGTGGATGATACCCTGATCGTGTGCATCCACGATCTCCTTGGGGAGCAGGATGCGGCGGGTGATATCCTTGGAGACCTCACCTGCCATGTAGTCACGCTGGACGGAGTTGACGGTGGGGTTCTTATTGGAGTTTTCCTGCTTGACTTCCTCATTGTTGCATTCAATGAGGGAAATGATCTGCTCGTCAGTGGTGTTGGACTTGCGGATCAGCGCTCTTGTATAACGGTAGGTGATATACTTGCGGGCAACATTGAATTTGCCCAGCGCCATGATCTGGTCCTCGACCAGGTCCTGGATTTCCTCCACGCTTGCCGCACGGCCCATCTTCTCACAGATGTGTGCAACATTGTTGGCTGCGTCGCGGACTTCCTGCGCCGTCATGCGTTCGACTGCCGGGACTTCATTGTTTGCCTTGGATATTGCGGTGATGATCTTGGTAATGTCAAAATTGACCTCGGCACCGCTTCTCTTGATGATGTTCATTTTGGTCTCCCTTTTTGTTCCGGTATATGGTGAATGGTTGTCGTATCGTGCTGCAGGCATAAAAAAAGAAACGCCCGACAGCTCCCGGTACCACATCTTGTGGATACCATGTGTTATCGAGATACTGTATCTTGTATCTTGCGTTTCCTATTATACCATATTTTGCGGATTTGTCAAGGACATTTCCGGGCTTTTTTCGTACTTTGCGTGATTTTGGCCGTTTTGTCCAAAAGCGCACTCCGTTTTCGTTCAACTTTTCACGGGAGTACGGAGAGAACCCAAACGGCATCCGCACCCAGGTCAAGATTTTACCACAGAACGGCGTTTCTGTCAAGGGAATCCGGATTATTAAAATATGTTTTTTATTTTTAGTATTACCCCGGCGGCATTTTCCGGGAGCGGTTTTCATTCTTACACACCATACAATTCATAGTAGAGCCTTGATGAATGTATCTAAATATGGTATAATAATAAAAACTGCAACGAAAGGCATACAAACGGTGCTTTATGGGGTGAAGGCCTTTATCCCCCATCAAGAGAAAGGAGCGAACTCCATGGAAGACCCCTCCATTGTGGAGCTGTATCTTGCCCGCGACGAAGCCGCCATTGACGCAACGGCAAAGAAATACGGCCCCCGTCTGCGCACCCTCGCCGCCCGGATCACAGACGATGATCTGACCGCGGAGGAGTGCGAAAACGATACCTATATCGAGGCATGGAACCGCATTCCGCCAAACGAGCCCAAAGACTATCTGTTTGCGTTCCTTGCCGCCATCACCCGCCATATCGCCCTGAACCGTATCCGCGACAGAAACCGGAAAAAGCGCAGTGCACGGCTCTGTGCGCTCACGGATGAGCTGGAAGACTGTCTCCCCACCCCAGACGGTATCGAACATCTTGCCGATGCCATCACGCAGAAAGCGGTGATCGACCGGTTTCTTTCGTCGCTGGATGCCGACAAACGGTACATCTTTCTGCGGCGGTACTGGTATATGGACTCCATCGCAGATATCGCCCGGCGGTGCGGATATTCGGAAAGCAGGATCAAATCCGTTCTGTTCCGCTGCCGGGGAGAACTGAAAAAATTACTGGAAAAGGAAGGTTATACGATATGAACAGCACGGAGCTTCTTGATATGATCGGCACAGCCGATCCCGCTTTTGTTTCCGCCGCAGATAAACCTTATCCGAAAAAGAAACGGATTTATCTGCGTTATCTTATCCCCGCAGCATCTCTTGTGCTCGTCCTGCTGGCAGCGCTGCCGTTATTGCGAAATCATTTCACAGGAATCCGAACCCTTGAAAATAAAGTCATTATCAAGCACGTCCCCTCCCCGCAGGCAGAAGCCGATGAAATCTATCAGATTCCCCATTGGGAAGATATGATCGACTGCCATCGGTATGCGGAGCTTGCATTTGCCGGGGAAACGTATGTGACCCGCCTTATCATGGTGCATGAAGAAAACATCGGTGCGCCGCTCGGCAGCGCTGCGGTTTCCGGATACGATCATTATGCCGATACCGTTCACACGCTGCCTGTTGAAGTTTTTGCAGTCAAAGACGTCAATCCCGCCGCCGCTGTCTGCGTCCGCTTCCCCGGAGAGGATTCTACCGCCAACGGACGCAGCACAGGCACCTATGTCTACGCCAATGCGGACTATACTCCGGCAACACTCGGTGATTTTATGGCGGATCTCAATTTTAACAGCACTTTAGAAACAGGACTTGTCTATGACGAGCGCGATTTCAGACAGCCTGTCGTCTATGAAGACGTTCCCGCATCCTTAATATGGGAAAAGCTCTTATCCGACCCGACCCTTGAAAATCATCCGGAGAAGGACGATTCCCCCGCTGTCATGACCATCGCCGTCAGCGTGAATATCCTCGGTGGCCATTATGTTGCCATGACTCTCACCGGGGACGGCTGGCTGCGCACCAACATTCTTGACACAAACAAGGCATTCTTCCTCGGAAAAGAGGTCGTTGACGATTTCGTCCGCACCGTCACCGGGAACTATCAGGGATATCTTTATGTCTATGACGATACCCCCGACGGGCTGACCGGAATGGAAGAATAAATTATCTTCTGGTTACAGTTCCGCTGATCCCATAATAATCACTTCAAAAACAATATGAATCAGGAGAGGATGCCTGCGAAGACTGCAAGGGCGACCGCAAAGCCCTTGCCGGTCACCATGCAAAACCGGGATAAGCACAAAAACCGGTCGAGAGCAGTGACATAGCCGAACTGCTGCATCTTTTGTAACGATTCTATAAACGTCCGCCCGCAGTCCTTGACATTTCCCCTCTGCCGTGCTAAAATTGACCCATTGATTTATGGATAAGCACAGACAGAAAGGCACGGAACACAATGGAATTTTTCGCAAAACTGCTCGTCTGCTTCTTTGCGGGAGCCGGTGCAGGCATCGGCACAGGATTTGCCGGCATGAGTGCGGCGGCGGTGATCGGCCCGATGCTGATCACGTTTCTGGATATCCCAGCCTACCACGCCATCGGCATCGGTCTGGCAAGCGATGTACTCGCCAGCGCCATGAGCGCATGGACTTATAAAAAGCACAAGAACCTCGACGTGAAAAACAGCCTTCCCCTGCTGATCACCGTTCTGCTTATGACCGTGACCGGCAGCTTCATCGCAAGTCTGCTCCCCGACCGCGCCATGGGAAGCACCACACAGATCGCGCTGATTTTCGTGGGTCTGCGGTTTATCTTAAAGCCGGTCCAGACCACAAAAGAGCAGATGAACGCCCTCTCGCGCAAAGAACAGATCGTCAAGTCCGTCATCGGCGGCGTGATCGTCGGCTTTATCTGCGGCTTCATCGGCGCGGGCGGCGGTATGATGCTCCTGTTCGTTCTGACCTCGTTTTTGAGCTATGAAATGCACATGGCAGTCGGCACCAGCGTCTTCATCATGGCGTTCACGGCGTTGACGGGAAGTCTCAGCCACTTCTCCATCGGCGGCATGCCGGATGTTCCCTGTCTTATTTTGTGTATGCTCTTCACCCTGATCTGGGCGCAGATTGCATCGAAGATCGCCAACAGAGCCGATGCAAAGACCCTGAACCGCGTGGTAGGCGTGGTCATGATCGTCACCAGTATCGTCATTTTGACGGTCAATTATCTGAAATAAAAAAGTCCCATCACAAAAAGACGTTTCTTTCTGTGATGGGATATTTTGTTCACAATAACGGGACGCCATGGGATCAGCGGTCGTAATAAGGATCGTAGCGTTCCTTCATTTCCTCATATTCCTGCTCGGCATTGTCTTCGACATCCTGTATCCGTCTGTTATAATCAAAATCAAGCCACGCTTCTTCATCCTCGGTCAGAGGCTCGGAATATCCGCCCGATCTCCGTTCCTCTGCGCACTGCCGTCGGAGTTCATCCTCCTGTTCGGCCTCGGCTCTGGCGAGTTCATGCTCGATGATGATGGACTGCTGTTCGCCCTCCATGCGGATATAGTCCACCCCGTCCTCCACTGTATCAAAGTAACCGCATTCATAGAGGTTCACCAGCCTGGAAAGAGTCTCCGCGTGGATCAGATCGGCAGGAACCAGCTTGCAGAGCTGTTCATAAAGCGCATCCGATTTGCTGACGAGTTTTTCTGCGGTCGCCATATTCTTCCGGCACGTCTCGATTTTTTTCTTTGCTTCATTCATTTTGGGGATATAGGAAAGGACCCCGATAAAATATCCGATCACCGCGCTGATGACCGCGATAACACCGGCTGACGTATATCCGGCGTTGCCCGTAAATACGGCTGTCAGGCCTGTGGAATCGTCGTATCTGGTATGCCATACAAAAGTCGTCATCAGATTGACGAACAGTAACCAGATCAGAAACAGCGCAATGCCGTAACGGATGGCACTGACAAGATAAACACCGATCCTGCCCGCGCTCAGCACCTTTTCGTTCTCTTTGATCTCCTCGCGGAAAAAGCCGGCTTTTCCGCTTGCATCATCCCGCATTTTCAGCGCCGGGATACTGCTTTTGATATATGCAAAAACCTTTTGGTTGAACCGGGGGTTATCGGAATAGTGAAGTTCGGTCTGCTGGTTATCAGAGTGATTCATAATCGTTCCTTTTTCTTTATCAGTGTACAGGCGGTTTATTTCAGTCCTTCAAGGAACGAATCGATCACCGTCCGGTATTCGGTATCATACAGGATATTGTAAGCATCGACCTCGTCATTGTTGTAGGAAACAAGAAAGATATCCGCCATGTAGGACAGGCCTGCATACCCGTTGCTATCAGCCGCGCCGCCTTCATAACTGCCTACGGTCATCGCCCCAAAAGAGCTCTCGGACATATATTCTATTTCCGCCGTCAGTACTTCCTTCAGCGCTTCCATCGTATCAAATCCGAAATCGCCTGCCGTACCGTGGGAATAGCCGATATCAAAAATGATCGTTCCCGCAGCATCACGGCCGACATACTCCGTCAAACCGTTGCCGACGCAGTATTCATTGACAACAGTGAAACCCTCCGGCAGATTGATTGCGATTCCGTTGATCGTATTCTTCTTGCCATTGCTGCCGCTGCCGCAGGATGCAAGGGACATAACCAACAGTGCTGCCAAAATCAATAATAATGCTTTTTTCATGTTCATTACCTCATACGATTTCAAATGTCCGGGACATCTCTCCCGACCGGAGAAACTGACGACCCTATATAATTATACCCGATGAATGTTGATAAGTCAAGAAT
>JAKSPR010000081.1 GCA_024404655.1 Clostridia bacterium
TATTCATCAACGGTATAACCGTCAATTACTTCGTTTGTTGACGAATTGTAAATCTTATTATTGGAAAGATAATACTGATATGGAGAATCGTCTTTAGTCAGGATCAGTCGTCCCTGACTGTCAAAACCCGTTTCAGTTGAAGGCATACTGGCAGCACCATTCAGTGCAACACCATGTGTAAACAAATCCACCAGCATATAAACAGTGGAACCGTCAGTGGCTAAGGACGGATCAATGAATGCTGTGGAATCGTTATTATGTGAGTTGCCATTATCACCAAGATAATTCGCGAAGGTATAATTCCATGTCGCGCCGTTATCTGTTGAATAGGAAACGATCGTATCAAGACCGCCCCCGTCGGCTGTAGTGTCCCATCGTGCATCACAAGCTGTGACGATAGTACCATCGTCCAAAGTGACCATGGCAGGAATACGGAAGTTCGCACTTCCGCCGGTTCCGCTTGGGAATGGCTGATTGGCGGTTGTGCCGTCACTGGGTCTTGTGCCTGTCACAGCCGCAAAAACATTCAATGGTACAATGCCGAGCAGCATTGTCACAACGCACAGGAGCGACAGCACTCTTTTCATGTGGTTCATAAACGTTCCTCCATTGTTGATAGATTCCTTTTTATGTAAAGCAAATTTGTTTTTGCATTTCATACGACCGGGGGATTGATACAGTCTTTTTCAGCACGGGTGCGGAGAGCTTTGGAGATTTCACAGAGATATGACGGAACCTTCCGAAACGAACCAGTCTCTGCGAGGGACATGGCTGCGCAGGCGTGACAGATCTGTGCGCTTTTGCAATCGGAGCAGGTACCGGCGGTCTGAATGGCGGCAGTACGTTCAGTGAGCTCCTGCCAGGCTTCGGGAAACGGGCGTTTCTTCACATCGGCCAGCGGTTGGTTCATCATACCGCAGGGGGATAACTGACCATCCCATGTAACCCAGAAAGCGGATTTTCCTGCTCGGCAGCGGATCTTTCCGGCAGTGCCGTCGATACAGTCTTCATCCGGTACTGGCGGCGGAACATCGCCTTTCAGAATATTCTGCAGATAAGCCTGATAGCGTTCCTCTCCGTTTTGGAGGCGGTAGGCTTTCAGGCGAAGCTCTGCAGCTTCTTCCGGGGTGAACCGGTCATTTTGTCCCGTCATAGTATCATCCCGGCGGATGGGCGGGAACATATAATCTGCAATTTGCAGAAGACACTGTTTTTCTTCGGAATACCGGACGATTTCTTCAAGATCCTTTGCATTGTACGGGGTCATGGAGCAGTTCAGCTTTAACGGAAGTCCGGCGGCTTTCAGGCGGCAGACGGCAGCGTCTACGCGGGAGAAACCATTTTTAGTACGGCAGAGCGTTTCATAAGTCTCATTACATGCGCCGTAGAGCGTGATATTGATACGTCTCGGCGGACGTCTGCGGAACCGGGCGGCGGCGTCCTCGTCGATGAGAGAACCGTTTGTATTGACGGAAACGAGGAATCCGCGATCAATGAGGGTCTCATATAAAGGCCAGAAGTCGGACCACAGAAGGGGTTCTCCGCCAGTGAGCAGAATATACAGGGTTCCCATACTCCGTGCCTCTTCTGCGAGGCGCAGCCAATCGGAGAGGACCATGATTCTGCGCGGGGATTGTCTGACTTCCTCCGCTGTCCTGCGGACATAGCACATGCGGCAGGAAAAATTGCAGACAGGAGAGAGCTCAAATGTGCCGCTGAACGGTATTTTGGCAAGACCGGCCTTATAGAACATATAATCGGTCAAAGTATTCATGGCATTTCTTTCTGCAAGGTTTGCGAGAGCAGTGCGACCGCATCCATATCCGGGGTGCAGGCGAGCTCATATACAGGGATATCTTTTGCCAGATCGACGGTTAATGCGCTGACTTTGTCCACACATGTGGGATCCCAACTGTTGACGGTCATCTGCGGGTACAGATTGCGGAAGGCCTCTCCTTGGGACAATCGCCGGATTCTGCAAATTTTTGCCTGACGGAGCATGACAATAGCGCGGACCCAAACGGATGCGCTGCGGTGACAATGGGAAGAACCGGCGTATGGGGATCCATAGGCTGTCCAGCTTGTTCCGTTTTTGGCAAGAATCGGTCGATCCCCGTTCAGAAGTACTGCATTCTGACTGCGGCACCACAAATCTCCCTGTGTGGATTTTCCGATTCCGGAAGGCCCGGAAAACAGAAGTCCTCCGAAGGCTGTTTCCACACAACAGGCGTGGAGGATGATACGGTCATGGGCAAGCAGGAGATTTTCAAAGCCGATGTGAGAAAACACATTCTGGATGGATTTCAATCTGTGTGCAGCTTCCGGGAGATACCGGACAACGGTACGACCGTTTTCTATCCTGCTGACGGCATAGATCTGCTCCGGGGCTGAAAGTGGATAATGGCATCGGATAATTGCACCTGAATTGTCCTTTTCAAACCGGATACCCATTTCGGTATGCAGAGGAAGCCCACTGTGTTCGGGCATGGGCAGAATGTCGGTCGGAACAAAGATGATTTCCTCGTCTGCAGATGATTGGGAGTAAAACGGATCAAAAGGTTCGTTTGGGGTGAGCGGGCTTTCTGTGACGAGGGTGAAGGTCACATCTGCAATGGTGAGAGTGGTATTCACGATGGGGATCAGGATGCAAAAATAGAAAGTTTTCCGCCTTGGTAATCAAAAATCTCGACCTTATCATCGTATTTAACGTTACAGCTATCACCAGGTACGACGAAGAAAATACCGATACCAGGAATGTCTTCAGTTGCACATGTCTGATCGGTATCGTCGTGATTGGTTTTGATACCGCAACCTAATGCGATATTGTTCGTCATAGCGAAACTTTCATACACGAGATCTGGTTTTACATATTTTTTCATATCTTTGTCCTATCTGCCATAACGGCAAAAATTACTTGGATTATGGATTACGGTGTCTGATCGATCCCGATGATCTCGATGGTCCCCATGATACAGTCATCTGCGGAGAGGACGATACTGGATGCAGCATCAAGACGGGAAATTTCATAGGTGTATGTCTTTCCTCCGAAGTAGATATTCTCAAAGAGACAATGACCGCGGACGGTCAGATGGTCAAGCGGAGTTCCTGTCTGGTTTGTGACGGTAATTTCGGTATTTTGTACGGAACAGGTGATGCCTTCCTGTATAAGGGATACAGAATCTCTTGTCTGAACAGAACAGGTGATATTCTTACATATTGCATTGATCGGAATAGCAGCATTGTTCCCGGCAAAGACCCAGACGGTCTTTCCGGCAGGGAGGTCTGTGACAGAGAATGGGATGACGGTTCCATCGTCCAATGTGATGGTAAATGAGGCTTCCGCAATAAAATGTTCCGAAATATTCAAAATTTCCAGAGAGGCGATATTGTCACCATATTCATCCTGACAATCAGGGTTGAGCAGAGTTGACTGGAACAGCGATGTAATGCGGAGGGTGCCGTCTGCAATGGTACAGGGAATTGCTGCAGCAATGGATTCTGTGATTGTTGGTGATGACTGCGGGCTTTCCTGAAAGATCGGATCGTCGGCAGCAGGAGGTTTTTGTTCCGTATGATCGGCAGAATTGCTGTTCCCTGGATTATTATCATCTGAAACCGGATAGGATGCCTGGGTATCCGAATAGGATGTCTGGGGATCCGTGTGGGATTCCAAAAAATCCGGTTGTTCATTCTCCGCTTCCAGATGGAAATTTTCATCAGTGTCCGGTGTATCAGGAATGTTCTGGGGAGAGCCTATGGAATCTGTTGTTAAAGCCCCTAAAAGAGAATGATTCTCAGAAACATCTTCCGCAGGAGTATTCTCTTTGGAATAGTGCTCCTCGGAAAGAATGTCTTGCGGATTTTGCGGTGCTGCGTTATTTTTACAGGAGACACAGAGCAGAAGCAGTGAGAAGATCAGAAAACACAGAAATATGTGGTTTGAAAATTTCATTCCGTTTCCTCGTTTTCATCCTGCAGCAGAATGCCCAGTGTATTCATCTTATCAATGAATGTGCGGACATCGGCAGCTGCGGTTTTGGAATCGGTATCGTATTCATGTAATATACAACGGATGAGATCATCTTCCGTGCAAGGGGTCTGCAGCTGTTTCCAGAGCATAAGCCCGCTTTCTGTCAGGCTGATCATTCCGTGGATGCGGAGTGCGGTTTCACCGACCGGGATCAGGAGGGCTTCTCCTGCGATCTCTCTGAGGATCAGATTGGGATCTGCATGAAATTTCATGGGTGAAGACATTCTGTTTTCTCCTTTTTCCGGCGTATGGGTACAGTATTTCAGCATATTCTTATACAGTATTTAATATATCGTGTCAACACCTGTTTGTCAATACCGAAAATGCTATTATCGTGGAAAATTTCGTTGTTTTGCACGAAAATTGCAAGAGAAAGTCGAGCTAAATCTGTAAAATGAGATATGGCTTTGTGGGGTGTAACCGGATGATAAATGAAAGTGAATTCTGGAAGAATAAAGATTAACGGCATAACCGGAAGTGTCTGCCGGTTATGCCGTTAAGATGAATATTACCTGATTTTTTGTATATTAAATCTTATGTCTGATTTGTCTCATCCTGAGAAGACTTTCTCTTGCGGGAGGACTTTTTGCTGTCGTGCTGACCGTAACTGCTGTAACCGTAACCATATTTCCCGTAGCCATATCCGTATTTATAACCGTAATGATTATAATAAGAATAACCGTAGTGTCTGTGAAGGAAGCTGCGGTTGGTAATGGACAGAACAAAGCCGATCATCTCAATGCCGCTGGCGGAGAGCTGACGGATGGATTCCAGAATATTGGAGGTAAAGACGAAATCCTGACGGATGACATAGAGAAGACCGTCTGCATATCGGGCAAGGGCTGCGGTGTCGGAAACCAGGGCTACCGGGGCAGTATCCAGAATGATATAATCATAGACCTCGCGCAGGGACTTTAAGAAGGTATCCATGACGGCGGTGCCGAACAGCTCGGAGGCATTTTCCGTGCGGCTGGAGGACAGGAGTGCATGAAGACCGGTTTCAGGGATAACGGTTACAGCATTGCGGAAGGAAACGGAGTGATTCAAAACCGCTGCAAGACCCGGTGTTTCGTCCTTGATACCCATGTGGTATTTCAGCGCAGGTTTGCGCAGGTCGCAGTCAATGATGATGACACGTTCTCCACTCTCAGCCAAAGACAGAGCAAGGTTGACAGACGCGGTGGATTTGCCCTCGTTGGAAGCAGTGGAGGTAACAAGGATGACTTTGGCCCCGTTCTTTTTGCAGACACGGGAAATATCATGACGCATGGAACGGATAGATTCCCGGAAAGCAGGGCTGATGTCTTTAGAACGGATATCAAGCCCCACGTTTTTCTTGGTTTTCGTGCGTTTTTCAAACGGAATCTGTCCGATACAGCTGCCATTCAGACGGTTTTCAATTCCGGTGGTATTGACGATCGTCAGATCAAGCAGCGCATACAGGATAAGGAGAGCAATACCTGCGAGAGCACCGTTTCTGGCACCGTGGGCCGCAGCACTGCTGATATTCATTTTATTGGTAGGGGTGACGGCGATCTGAGGATCTGTAATCAGACGGAGCTGGGTTGCACCGACGACATAGTCCGCAATGCCGGGATAAGTGTCAAGGACGGATAAAAGCACGTCATAGGCACGGCGCGGATCAGATGCGGTGACAGAAATGGTGAAAAGATTACTGCCTTCAACGACAGAGGCGCGGATGGTTGCATCCAGATTACTGACGCCGAGGTCTGCCTTGACAAGATCGAGCAGCTGTGTGGAGGTCAGAATATAGGGAAATGTTGCAGCCATCTGCTTTGCCGTCGCAGTATTATAATAGCTGGAGGAAGTAGCCACATCGACACTGACCGTCAGAATGGCTTCGGAGGTGTAATGGGGACGGTAATTCCGGAAACTGCGCAGCGCATAAAATCCGGCACCGATACTGGCAAGTATCAGAATGATCCACCAGAAGCGCAGAAGGCCGGAAAAAAAGTGATGAAAGAACAGCCCGAAATTGAAATAAGTACGCTTTTCACCGGCAGCTTCGGAATCTGTTCCGATCGTTTCCAGCGGGGTTTCATAGGATTGTGAGGCCTGATAATCAGACATCGGTGTGTTCATCTGTCATGACCTCCTTTTCGTTTGTTGATTCTTTGCTTTCAGCGGATGAATCTTCTGCCGGGGCGTCGGGATTGCCGTTTTCGCCGTAGCCGTAGCCATAACCGTAGCGTTTTCCGCTGCCGTAGCCGTATTTTTTCTTTGAGCCGTAGCCATAGCCGGAGCCGTATTTGGAACCATATCCGTAGCCATAGCCATAACCGTATCCGTAACCGTAACCATAGCCGTTGACGGCATTCTTGAATTCCCGGTTATAGACACAGCCGAGCAGTCTGGTTTCCTCGCGCAGGCGCTGAACGACCTTGCGGATGGCGGAAGCATCAGCGCTGTTTTCCCGGATGACGAGGATCGCGGCATCAGCGGCACCTGCTGCCTCTGCGGCATCGGTGAACATGGAAGCCGGCGGGGTGTCGATGATAATATAATCGAAATATTCTCCGACCGATGCAAGGAGACGGGGGAGCACTGCGCCGTTGAAATAGCGCTCCGGACGGCTGTCCGGGGTGGTGGTGAACAGAAGATTGACGCCGGTAGTCTTGCTCTGGAACAGTTTCCACGGTGCAAAGCGGGAATCGGTCTTGGCGGAGGACGCCTTTTCAAATTCCGGATCAGCGCCGCCGATGAGATACTGCTGTGTCGGGTTGCGCAGGTCCGCGTCGATCAGGAGCACGCGGTGTTTTTTCTTTGCCAGGGTGATGGCGATATTGGCGGCGACGGTGGATTTGCCCTCGTTCTCGGCGGTGCCGACGACGACGAAGGATTTGCAGCCGTGTTCCTCTTTTGCCTGTTCAATGCGGGTGCGGAGTTTATAATAAGCCTCCGTATACGGCATGGAGCAGGTGAGATCATAGACGAGCATGGAGCGGCGAGCCTTATTCTTTCGCCGGAATACCCGCTCCAGAAGTGTTCCGCTGACATGTTCCTCCGGGATCGCACCGAGAATATCCTCGTGCATGATGCGGCGGATATCCTTGCGGCTCATGATGGTATCACGGAGGACACTGATGGCGGCGAACAGGACTACAGCCGCAGCACCTCCGATGACAAAGCCCTTCTTTGCGGCTCTTGCTGCGCCGGAGACGGAATCCGCATATTCCGGCATGTGGGCCTCTGAGAAGACGCGGATGGAAGCGTTCTGGGAAATGACGCCGGAGAGGGAAACGAGGTTTTCAAGGATTCTTGAAAGACCGTTATAAGCACTGTCCGGGGACGGTGTGGAATAGGAGAGGTTCAGCAGGTTGGTCTCCGGAATGACGGAAACGGAAATGGTGCCGGGGAGGGTATCAATGCCCATTTCGCTTGCCACGACCATGCGGAAAGCGTCGCTTTTCAGGACAGCATCTGCCGTATTCGCATAAGTGATGGCTGTATTCAGGTTATTATACGCATTGCTGACAGAGCCCTTGACCGAAACCAGCAGGGTGGCGCGGGCGGTATAACGTGGCTGATAGCGCAGGTCGGCCGCAGTATAGCTTGCCATGGCGGCCATGACGGCAATCATGAGAATGGTCAGCCATCGGCTGAGGATATCCCGCACCAGATAATGTACGTTGATATCGGAGAACTTGAATTCTTTCATATCGGGTCGTTCTTGGAATCCTTTCTTCCGGTCCCTGCTTTTCGGCGGCCGGATGATTTTTTTACCGTACGATGACAGTCAGATGGGAATAGCCTGTGATGCCGTTATCCGTTTCGGCGGAATACGTGACGGTATAGACGCCGGGGGTGGTCATATCGACCTCGGATGTGTCGAAGCGAACGGAGCTCCGCGGCATGGGGGTTGTTCCGACGGTGACGCCGGAGAGATAGGTGGATGCGTTGAAGGGATCGCCTGCCGCAAGGTAAATGATGTAATCGGTGAGGGCGATGCGGGGCAGGCCGTTCATCGTATTGACAACGGAGACATATAAGGGAATCTGGGACATATCTCCGGCGGAGTTGCTGACGCTGATGAGGACGCGGTCATAATCGTCTCCGACCTGATAGGAGTTGATCTTGATCTGGGAGGAAATATCGCCGTCAAGAACGTCATAGGCGTGTACGGTATCGGCGATGGCGGAGACGGAAACCGTGGTGAAACACAGCTGGGAATTCAGAGAGAACTTCGGTGGCTCATAATCGGTATAGCGGATGCGGCGCTGGAGTTTCGTGACGTGATTGTCGGAGTCGCACACGGCATAAGTGACAGTGCGGGTACCGTCCGGAGCGAACGTGGAAATGGATTCCACGACCACGGAAGCGGTCAGATCACCGTCCTCGGCATCCTCTGCAAGGACATCGGAGAGCAGATCGGATTTCTGCGCGGAGCAGGAAAATGCGGAAACGGCATCCGCCCCGGTCACGGTGATGACGGGGGGATTGCGGTCTGACGAGCCGATGCGGTGCATGGCAAAATAGATACAGAATAATACGGCGCAGACACAGAAGACGATCCGTACAATACGGTCGATGAGCCTTTGAAGCATATCAGAGGGTTCTCCTTTCGGGATTTCCTGTAAGTGATTTCAGAAGGGGAGGGCGCGGGGGATTCTCATGGGCTGATCCGAGACGATGCGGAGGGGATTTTCATCGAAAAGCAGTTCTGTATACCGGGGACCGCAGAGGCGTTCCGTCAGGCGGCGGACCTCGTCCAGTTCCGGCGTGCGGATATCCCTGTGGTGGGCGTCGCTGGCGATGCAGTGGACCAGACGGTGCTCAAGGAGCAGGCGCGCGGTATCACGGATATCATTGCCGAAGCGGCCGAGCAGAGAACCTTTGTTGAGCTGGATGACACAGCCGCTCTGTACCCAGTCAAAAATGGCATCCGGATGGACGGCGGTCATGGCGTAGCGTTCGGGATGGGCAAGAACCGGGCGGAGCCCCGCTGCGGAAACGGCTGCAAGGGCGTCCCGGATGGTACCCGGATCTGCACCGAAATCAAATTCGATCAGCAGGTAACGGGATCCGGCGAGGGTCAGAAGACTGTGGCTTTTTAAGAGCTCCGGCAGATGTTCATCGGCGAATACCTCGGCACCGAGGGTGAGACGGATGGGGATGCCGGCCTGTCGGACTGCTCCCCGGAAACGCTCAAAAGCCTCAATGAGACCGCGGCTCCGGTAATTGGCGCGGGGCGCAGCCGGAATATTGCAGTGCGGGGTGAGTACAAGACATTCCGTGCCTGTCTCCCATGCAGCGGCTGCCATACAGAGGGCTTCTTCTGAATTCCGTGCGCCGTCGTCGACTCCCGGCAGGATATGGGTATGGATATCGACCACGGTGCTCGTCCCTCCTTTTCTGCGGCAAAATCCGGGAAAATATATACTTTATTATATCATGAAATATCTCATTTGTAAAGGCATTTGTTTTGATTTTTTGACCGGAACCACGGTGTTTTTTACAGTTCGGAAAATTTCGGGAAATGGACATAAGAAACAGTGAAAAATCGTCGGACTGCTTAAGGAGCACGCCACGCCCAACAGAAAATCCGGGTACGGAAAAAGCCTGGGTAAACATGGAAAACCACGCATAAAAGAACCTGCCGCAGACCGGTGTTTCCGGAGAAAACCAAATCAGGCCGAGGGCAGAGACCTGTTCGAAATGTTCCACCCCACTCCCCATCTGCATTGACAAGCAGCCGCCCTTTGTGTTATAATATGTGATAATAACAGAAAAAGCAAAAATCAAAGAACAGGAGGAACAGCATGATGAAATGGGTCATCCGGGGCATTGCTGTGATCGCAGCGGTCAATCTGATTCTGCTGATCTTCTTTTCTGATAGACTGTTTCCGGAACAGAAAACAGAAGAAACAACCCCCGCGGCAAAAACCGTCATCACCATCTCCTTTGATGATGATACAGTACGTTACGACGGAAACGGTCTGTTCTCGGTCATGAACGGCGTCCGCGCCGTGGATGAGAACGGAAAGGATCTGACGGATCATCTGACCGCATCCATCCAGCCTGCGGCGGAGGCCGAGGACCCGATGCACAGTCGGGTGATCTACTACGCGGTACGTCTGCGGGACGGCTCTTACGCGGAGGCGGAGAGAACGCTGCTTCTGGAAAACTATCTGCTGCCCTCCATCACCTTTCACGGAGTGGGGGACGT
>JAKSPR010000082.1 GCA_024404655.1 Clostridia bacterium
CGGAGCGTCCGCAGACGGAGAAGACCATTTCCCGCGCGACCAGCGGGGAAATACCGAGATAGGAGGCAACGATCCATTTTTCCGCCTTCTGCTCGGGGCTGGCTTCCGCAAAAAGGGCATAGAACCCGTCAGCGGTCTCCTCCAGCGGATTCCGCTTTTCTTGCGCCGGAGGCAGCTCGTACCGCATGCCCGGCAGAACCTGCCGCTTCTGGGTTGTGGAGAAATCCACCGGCTTGATGGCGTTGATGATCTTATAGTTTTCATCGGTGAAGATGATATTGGAGTATTTGCCCATGATCTCCGCGATCAGACGGCGCTTGACGAGAAATCCCATTTCGTCGCGCGCTTCCAGAAGCAGCTCGATCACACGCTCAAAGCCGGGCTGAATGACCTCGAGGACCCGGGCGGAGGAGAGGTGCTTGCGGAGCAGCATACAGAACATCGGTGCCACCATGGGGTTCTCCTTCTGCACCGAGGTCAGATTGATGTGGGGATTGTTGTTCCCCGCAGAGATCGCAAGACGGGCGTAGGAGCCGTCCGCAATGCGGATCATAAGGACGATTTCGTCTTTTTCCGGCTGACCGATCTTGTCGATACGGCCGCCGATCAGCTTGCTGCGCAGTTCGTATGCAACAGCAGCTACCATACCAGCATCAAATGCCATAATTATTCCTCAAAAATGATTCTATTTGCGTTACCGACATCGTTCTGTGTGTAACGATTCACAAATGATCAGAGCGTTTACAAACGATTATACCGTCAGGACCTCGCAGGGGACCTCACAGACGACGGCCTCCAGTTCCGGGTACAGTTCTTCAACCCAGTCAGCCACACGGTCCATCATGGGGACTTCCGTGAAGAAATGGCCTGCGGCGATCACGTTCAGACCGGCGGATTTGGCATCCAGAAAACCGTTATAGCTCATGGTTCCGGTCAGATAGGTATCGGCACCCGCCGCAAGTGCTGCTTCCCAGTCGTCTTTTCCGTCACCGCCGAGAACCGCGACGCGCTTTACGGGTTTTCTTGCACTGACGCAGTGCAGAACAGGGGAGCCGAGCTCCGCTTTGATCTGCTGACAGAAGGTCGCAAATTCGGTGGGTGTTTCAAATTCTCCCATGCGGCCGATGGCTTCGCCGTCGATACCGAAGGTACCCGTCACACGGAGGTGTAACGTTTCACAAAGGAGATCGTTCACACCGCCGTTCATGGCATCCATGCGGGTGTGGAAGGAGAGGACTGCGATTTTCTTCTCCATCAGAAGAGCGATCCGTCTGCCTGCCGGGGTCAGGGGATCAATGCCGCCCAGCTTGTGGAAGATCATCGGATGATGGGTGATGATGACATTGCAGCCTTCCTCCATCGCTTCGTCGATGACGCGGTCGGTTGCGTCCAGCGCACAGTAGACTTTGGTGATCTCCATGTCGGGGTCGGCGGCACACATCATGCCGTCGTTGTCCCACGGGCAGGAAAGAGATGCGGGAATTTTGTTGTTCAGCGCCTCATAAAGCGCACGCAGCGTCACTGCCATAATAATAACCTAACCTTCTTCTATCTGTTTTTATCTGATATATATGGTGATAACAGAATGTGTAACGATAAACAAACGAACGTATCAGATCTTATATTCGTCTGCCAGCTGTTCCAGTTCTGCAAGGAGCGCGGCATCTTCGGGGCTTTCTTTTCCCGCACTGCGTCTTCCGGCAGAGGCGGCGCGCAAGCTCTCCAGCTTGCTTTGCAGAAATACGGAGAAGAGCTCAATTTCGGCCCGGTGCGCAAGGTTCCATGCGCCGAGAAGCGCCTCTGTATCAGAGAGCGTCGTTGTCATCCCGGAATAGGAGACCTGCAGGATCGGGTAGAGCTTGCCCGCGGCGCAGGCAAGCGCCTCCCGTTCAATGGAAAAGCCGTGTTCACAGAGCCACCTCCGCAGATAGGGCTGCATTGTCATGGGCTGCAGAATCAGCCGGATGGCGGGATCGTGGACAAAGGGGGCCTCGGAAATGATCCGCGCGATCAGCTCGCCGCCCATACCGCATAGCGCGATATCTGTTGGTGTGTAACGCTGCACATCATTGAGACCATCGGTCTGCAGCGTGTCGATCACGTCGGAAAGTCCGCAGGCGGCGATGTGCTCCCGTGCCCTTGCAATCGGCCCCGCCGCGATATCGGCGGCAAGTCCGCGCCGGATCACACCGGCTTTATAAAGGGCGATCGGCAGATAGGCGTGATCTGTTCCGATGTCGGCAAAGACGGCGCCGTTCCGCACAAAAGCGGCAGCGGCTGCCAGACGCGCGTCCAGTGCTCCGTTTTTCCCCATGATGCTCCTCCTTTTTGTCGGGAATATGCGTTGAGGCTGCCGCAGGGATCACCCGCAGCAGCCCCACAAAATGTGCTGTCTCTTACTTGGATGCCAGATACTCGTTGATCTTGTCGACCAGCTCGTCTGCATCTGTGCCGTGGACTTCGCAGGCGTCCTCGATGCTCTCGCCTCTTGCAGAGGGGCAGCCGAGGCAGTGCATGCCGATATCCAGGAAGAATTCTGCAGTACCCATGTCAAAATCCAGAACGTCGCCGATGATGCTTTCCTTTGTTACCTTCATTTTTGTATACCTTACCTTTCTTGGTTGATCATTCTATTCAAATCTCATATTGACACGATCATACAATTATTATACCCAATTTTCGCCGATTTGTCAAGGAAAAACGGAAAAGAAACTTTGATTCGGAAGAATCTTTGCCCAAAAGGTGCGCGGTGCGCGATGATCGTTGATTTATAGGGGACGGGAGGGCAGATCGGAACGGATGAGCCGTAAAAATCCGCAGAATCTGCAGGTTATATTATGGGGTACTCAAAAGTACCGATCAAAAAATACTAAGGAGGAACAAGTATGAAAAAGAAACTGAAACGGGTCTTAACGTGCATAAAGGAGGTCTTGTGGCACTCTTTTGAAACGTTCGTCATAATGATGCTGCTGATAGGTCTCGGACAGGCAGGGAGAACCATACCGGAGGACGATGACGGCGATGATGATGCGCCGCAGAAGGCTTTGCCGGAGCCCGATAAGGAAGCCGACAGCGCGGAGACAACCGAACGAAAGGAGGAAAATCATCCCGCATGATTTTATGAATTCCGTCTGATTTTTGATGATTTACAGGGTGATGGCGGTAAAATTCCGGAAAGCGGACAGGAACAAAGCAGTTGAGCCTTGCAATGACGGCGGCGGTGTGGTATAATAGTCTCATTCAATGAAAAAGGGGTGAGACATGGTGAAAACGCACGTCGGACGGCTTATCTGGGTCTGTCTGCTTACGGCGGCTCTGACGGGCTGCGGAACAGCGGCGGACGAGCCTGTGTACCGGGATGACGGAACGGATCCTGTCACCCTGTCTGTGATCTCACCTGATACGACAGAGGAATGGTCTTCTGCGGAGGAATCTGCGGAAACGGAAGAGACTATGGGGGCGGATGAAAGCGCATCTCACGAAACGGTACAGACCGAGACAGAGGCCGCCGCGCCGCAGACCGGGGCTGTCACGGAAGCGGAACCGCCCGCTCCCCGGAAGGATACGCTCACATTCTCCTTTGTCGGCGATGTACTGCTGGCGGCGGAGAACGGGGACGACGGCTTCTGGTCCTTCAATCTCTTTGCCTACGACACCCCGAAAACCTACTATTTTGAGAAGATGCAGGACATTTTTGCGTCGGACGACTTCACCGTTGCCAACTGTGAGAATGTTTTCACCGATCAGGAACTGGAAAAGATCGACAGCGACAGCGAGTACGGCTATTGGTATTATTCCGGGACAGAGAACGCTGGGATTTATCCGGCGGGCAGCATCGAGGTGGTCTCCACCGCCAACAATCACGCCATGGACTACGGCATTGCCGGGCGGAATGACACGATCGCAGCGCTGGAAAGCGTCGGATGTACCGTGGGACGGGAAGGGAAAGGCATCATCCTCGAAAAGAACGGGTTCCGGGTGGGGCTCTTGTGTGTATCGTTATACAGTGAATACTGGGTCGAGCCGGTCCTTGCGTGGCTTGACGAGGTCAAAGGGGAGACCGACTACAGAATCGTCTACTATCACGGCGGTTCGGAGCGGGTCCATGAGCCGGATGCATGGCGGGTACGCGCCTCCCATGCCATGATCGACGCCGGAGCTGACCTTGTACTGGGCAATCATCCCCATGTGCTCCAGCCGGAGGAAACCTATCAGGGGAAGAAGATCATCTATTCTCTTGGAAACTTCCTGTTCGGCGGCAGTCACACCTGCGAAAACCGGACAATTGTGTATCGTTTAACACTTGAAAAGGAAAATGACCGGATCACAAAAGAAGAAACGGAGATCATCCCCTGCTACTGCTACGGGGAGCTCTGGCAGCCGACGCCCATTGAAGACGGAGAAAAGAAAAAACGGGTTCTTGATTTCATGGCAGGCGGCAGGGAAAAACCGTATTAAGAATATATGTGTAACGATAAACAAATTCGGATTCCGCAAAGATGTGTAACGATTAACAAAAAACAGACAGCAAATGAATGTGTAACGATAAACAAAAAGCGATGCTGATGCATCGCTTTTTGTTATTCTTATGTTTTCTGCGGAGATATCCTGGATACCGCGGAAGATTCTCCCCTCCATCTGACGGCAGAACTCCTCTTTCTGCAAAAATCAGATGCTCCTCCATGGGGGGAAAGACCTTGGTTTCAGCTTTTTCTATATCGTGATCTTTATAAGACCTTATGCGCGCAGGATCTCGCAGTTCTTTCCCTGCATGACGGAACTTCCGATGGCGGCAAGGATGGCGTCCTCGCGTGCGCCTTTATGTACGACCAGAAGGCAGTCGGCGTTATCAATCATATACCGCGCCGTGCGCATATCGGTGTCGTACTCCTGTTCATAATCAATCAGGGTTTCCTCGTCGCAGTGCTCCATCACGGCAAAGTAGCGCTCGCGCATGGGTTCGTTCCAGTCCTTTGCGACTTCCTCATAAGGGATGACACATTCCAGGGAAATACCGTCGTCCTCGGATTTCAGACCGAGGATATATTCTGCCGCGCAAAGCATGGTGCCTGCGGCGGGGGATACGAGGATATGTACGCTGTCTGCCTTCTCGCGCAGTGCCGCGATTGCCTCCCGCAGACGGTCCATGACGGAAAGAAAAACCGGATCCTCTTCGCTGAACCGGACCGTATGGACACTGGGATAGTTACTGAGGATAGCACAAGTGATTTTCTCCATTTCTATACTCCTTTTTTCAGATTGACATGGCTGATGTGAAACGATTCACATCGGTATCAGGCTTATTCCTGATGACCATAGTATAGCACATGCCGTCAGAGAAAATTGTCGAAATCGGTATGCGCTGACAACTTTTTTGAAAAATTTTCAGCATCGTGAAGATTTGTGGGAAAAATGATGAAATTTGGTTGATTTAACTCGACAAATGAAGACTAAACAAATGAAGAACATGACCGGGAAGCATCGGAGGACTGCTTTTTCGCATACGTCAGGTTTCTCCGCGCGGTGCGGGGGATGAGCAGAGCTGTCGGTGGCCGCAGCCTTGGCAAATTCACTAAAATTCTACGAATAACGTGATGATATCTTTCTATGGGGGTCACAGTATATTCATACTTTTTATGATAATTATTCAAATAATTTCGTTATACTATATAATGGCAGTCAATATAATTGTTGAGATTCACAATCATGCCGCTATGGCATCCTCCTGCGGCGGCGTTATACCGCTGAAGCGGCCTGGAAACCCGCATCTTCTCCGTGCGGTGAGACTGTCAGAATAACGAAGAATACAAACGATAAAAAGAACCTCCCAACAAAAGGAAAGGAGTGCTCGTCATTATGTCAAAACCTGTAGCAGCCATTGTCGGACGTCCCAACGTCGGCAAAAGCACACTGTTCAATAAACTCGTCGGTACCCGTGTCTCCATCGTCGAAGACATCCCCGGCGTTACCCGTGACCGTATTATCTATGATATTGAATGGAACGGCAAAGCCGTGACCCTCATTGATACCGGCGGTATCGAGCCGAAATCCGACGATATCATCCTGCAGCAGATGAAGACCCAGGCGCAGATCGCCATTGATATGGCGGACGTCATCATCTTCATGCTCGATGTGAAATCCGGTCTTACCCCGGAGGACCGCGACATTGCCCTCATGCTGAAAAAATCCGGGAAACCGATTCTCCCCGTCGTCAACAAGGTCGACTCCATCGGTGATCTGCCTATGGAATTCTATGAGTTCTATGAGCTGGGCTTCGATGAAGACCTGATCCCCCTGTCCTCCCTGCACGGTACCGGCTCCGGCGATCTGCTTGATCGGGTGCTGGAGCTCATGCCCTCCGATGAGGCTGTGGAGCTGGACGAGGACTACATCAAAGTCGCCGTCATCGGTAAGCCAAATGTGGGCAAATCCTCCATCGTCAACCGTCTGACCGGGGAAGAGCGCTGCATCGTCGCCGATGTGGCAGGTACCACCCGTGATGCCATTGACACCAAGATCGAAAACGAGTGGGGCAAGTTCATCTTCATCGACACTGCCGGCATCCGCCGTCAGTCCAAAGTGGAAGACCGTCTGGAAAAGTTCAGCGTCCTCCGTGCCAAGATGGCTGTGGAGCGTGCGGATGTCTGTCTGATCCTCATCGACGCTACTGAAGGCATCACAGAGCAGGACGAGAAGATCGCGGGTCTTGCTCATGAAGCGGGCAAAGCGTCCATCGTCGTTGTCAACAAGTGGGACGCCATCGAAAAGGA
This sequence comes from Clostridia bacterium, assembly GCA_024404655.1. GTDB lineage: Bacteria > Bacillota > Clostridia > Oscillospirales > CAG-272 > RGIG3925. The sequence continues at coordinate 6,771 of JAKSPR010000082.1, forward strand.
CAACTCCACCACAAACAAATTCACCACCGATATCACAAATGCGCTTTCCTATATGCAGTACGCGCCGCTTGCCTTTATCTCCGCAAAGACCGGACAGCGTGCGGAAAAGCTGTTTGAGCAGATCTCCTATGTCTACAATCAGGCGGTCACCCGTATCTCCACGGGTATGCTCAACGATGTACTGGCCGATGCGACTGCCCGTGTGCAGCCGCCGTCCGACAAGGGCAGACGTCTGAAAATCTACTACTGGACCCAGCAGTCCGTCCAGCCGCCCACCTTTGTCATCTTCTGCAACGATGCGGAGCTGTTCCATTTCTCCTATCAGCGGTATCTGGAAAACCAGCTGCGCGGCGTCTTCGGCTTCCACGGTACTCCCATCAAATTCATCATCCGTCAGAAGGGCGACGATCCGGTATAACGGTCTGCCCTGCATATCTGCATATTACCGAAAGGAATACTTCTATATGGTATGGAATGAAAGTCTTGTACGAACACTGTTTCCGGAAGGGACAGGCATTGTGGTCTATCTCCTGCTGTCTCTGGTTCCGGCGCTGATCGGATATGTTCTCGGTTCCGTCAACATCGCGGTGGTGATCTCAAAGCTTGTCTATCACGATGATATCCGCAAGTACGGCTCCGGCAATGCGGGAACCACCAATGTCATGCGCACCTGGGGCAAAGGCGCTGCCGCTGCGACCCTGATCGGCGATGTTCTGAAAGGAGCGCTGGCGATTCTGCTCGGCAGGCTCTTTATGGGTGAGGACGGTATGTACCTCGCCGGATTTGCCGTGATCTGCGGTCATGTGTGGCCCTGCTTCTTCGGATTCAAAGGCGGCAAAGGTGTGGCTGCGACCCTCGGTCTTGTACTGTTTACAGAGCCTCTGGTCGCGCTGGTCCTGGCAATCGTCTTTGTGGGTATTGTTGCGACAACGAAGTTTATCTCCCTCGGTTCCGTGATGGCGGTGATGATGTACCCTCTGGTCCTCAACCGCATATACACCTTTATCCATCACACGGAAGGCGTGCCGATCGTGCCGACCCTGGTCTCCTTCTGTGTCATGATCCTTGTCATCGTCAAGCACCGTGAGAATATCCAGCGCCTGATGAAAGGCAAAGAAAACAAGTTCTCCTTCAAAAAGAGCGTCAAGCCGGGTGAAACTGCTTCCTCCGGAACGGTTTCCCAGGATGAAGCGGTCTCCGGGGAAAATGCACAGTCCGGTGAGGCGGACACCGCTGTGCGCGGCGATAAGCCCGATCCCAATACCTCCGCGAAAAAAATGAAAAAGAAAAAATGAAGAAAACGGTATTTTTCAGACGGCTTCTTGCATGGCTGACGGTTCTTGCGCTGCTTGCGGCACCCACCGTTCTTTCTTCCTGTGAAAAGCCCGACCAGAAGACCCAGGACGCCATTGTCAGCGCGGTTGTCGATATTCTGGAGGAAGTTCTGAAGCCTGACACGGCGGAAGAACCGGTACCGGGAACGACGGCGCAAACGGATGCGATCCAGACGGAAACACCTCAAACGGAGGCACCTCAAACGGAAGCGCCCCAAGCGGAGCCGCTGCAGACTGAAGCGGTTCAGACGGAACCCCCTGCTTCCGCAGGACCGGATGAGCACACCTACTATTACACCAAAGACGATGTGGCCCTCTATCTGCATGTCTTCGGGCATCTGCCGGACAACTACATCACGAAAGCAAAAGCGCAGGAGCTTGGCTGGGATGCCTCGAAGGGCAATCTCTGGGATGTGGCGGACGGGTTCTGCATCGGCGGCGACCGGTTCGGCAACTACGAAGGCCGGCTCCCGAAAAAAGGATCCTATAAAGAAGCGGATGTGAACTACTCCGGCGGGTTCCGCGGCGCTGACCGTCTGATCTTCGCCACAAACGGCGGTATCTGGTATACCGGCGATCACTACAGCACCTTTGAAAAATTATACTGAGCTTACGTACATCGGATCTATCCACACAGAAAGGCAAGGAAGATATTTTTTATGAAAGAAATTGTGATCAATTGTGAAAAGCTGCGGTCCCGCAAGGTGCTGCATGATTATCTGGAAAAAGAACTTGTTCTCCCGGAATACTACGGCAGAAATCTGGATGCCCTTCATGACATTCTCTCCTCGGTGAACAAAGGCGGAGCGGTACATTTTATCATCACGAACCGGGTGAATCAGTCATCCAGAATGGTAGCGCTCTATCAGGCGCTGATCGACATGCTGACGGATCTCAACGGTGAGAATCCGAATGTGTCTGTGGAAGAAGTCATCTGATTTTTTTGGAGCCGCGAGCGATGCCTGCGGCTCCATTCTTGAAAAATTTTTCAGTTTTGTGATAAAAAAATCAGTCAGAAAGGAATTACGGCAATGAAACTTTATGATGAAATCGTTTATGACCCGACAATTTCCAGGGACCGCGGCACCTATGAAATGACGATCCCGGGCGAAGAAGGGGATCCCTGCAAGATTCTGTTCTTCTATATCCACGGCGGCGGAATCGAAAACGGACGGAAAGAAGACTTCCGCGATCATGCAAAGATTCTTGCGGAGCATGGGATCGCCAGCGTCTCCATCAACTACAGAATGTTCCCCGACGGAGCTGTTTTCCCCATGTTTGTGGAAGACTGTGCAAAAGCGCTCCACCATGTCATGACGGAAGGCAGAAAAATCTGCCCTTATGAGAAGATCGTTGTCGGAGGTTCTTCCGCGGGCGGCTATCTTTCCATGATGATGTACTTTAATCCCGCATTCCTCGGTGTCTGGGGAATCGAGCCCAATGATATCGACGCATGGTATTTTGATGCAGGTCAGCCGACGACCCACTTCGGAATCCTCTCCCGCAAGGGGCTGGATGCTATGGCAGTCCGTATTGACGAGGCGGCTCCCATGTATTATGTGGACAAGTCCTATCAGAACAAAGAGAAGCTTTCCCGTCTGCACTTCATCTGGTCCGAGTTCGATATGCCCATGCGTCCGGAACAGAATGCGCTGATGGTCAGAACCCTCCGCCATTATGGCTATCCGGCGGAAAAGCTCACCACCGAGTATATGGCAGGCTATCAGCACTGCGGCTATGTCGGTGATGTTCCCAAGTTTACGTCCATGATCCTCGCTTTCCTTGAGACCATCTGATTTTTTCCTGTTTTGTTTCATAAATAAGGCCTCCGCCGAATGGCGGAGGCCTTGTGTTTCTTTTTGGGGGAAACAGCGCAGATCACTTGATATTCAGCGCTTTGGAAAAGGCTGCAAGAATCTGCTCGGCGCAGTCAAGTGCATCGTCGGTTTTGGGGATCTTTGCCTGGATACAGGGGGTTTTGCCGCCGGCAACGG
>JAKSPR010000083.1 GCA_024404655.1 Clostridia bacterium
GGTAAAAAGAAGATCATCGGTGAGGACACCACCGTGGGCGCGGTCCTGAAGAAAGTCCTTCAGGACATGCCTTATTACCGCAGATCCGGCGGCGGCATTACCCTCTCCGGCGGAGAATGTATGTGCCAGCCCGACTTTGCGGAAGCGCTTCTCACCGTGTGCAAGGCCTATGGCCTCTCTACCGCCATTGAGACCACCTGTATCGTTGACTGGAGCACCGTGGAGCGCTTTATCCCCATCGTGGATACGTTCCTCATGGATATCAAGCACATGGACAGCGCAAAGCACAAAGAATATACCACCCAGCCGAATGAAACGATCCTTGCAAATGCAAAACGCCTTGCAGCAGCCGGTGCCAATCTCATCATCCGCGTCCCCACCATCCCCGGCTTCAACGATACTCCAAGCGAAATGCACGCCATTGCCTCCTTTGCCCATGATACCCTGGGGGTAAAGGAAATGCACATTCTCCCCTATCACCGTCTGGGCTATGACAAGTATATCGGCCTCGGCAGAGAATACGGCATGGGAGACGTGAAATCCCCGGACAAAGCAAAAATGGAGATGCTGCAGAGCGTCTGCACCTCCACCGGAATCATCTGCCACATCGGCGGCTGATTTCCGTGTCAGAATAACATACAGAAAAGTGTGATCAAATCATCATGAAAGAAACCGAACTCAAAGAGCTGATCCGGCAGGTCGTCGAACGGAACGAATTTCCCGATGCCGCCGCAGCCAAGTCCCTGCGCAGTATCCAGACCGTCACCCTGCGTCTTGCAAAAGCCCTTGCCGCAGCGGTCGAAGAAGAAGCAGCCCGCATCGGCGTGAACGCCGTCGTCGTCGTTTCCGATCAGTCCGGACGTCCCATCCTTGCGGAAGTCATGGACGACGCTTTCATCGCAAGCTACGATGTAGCGCTCCAGAAGGCCTTCACCGTTGTCTCCCTCAAAATGTCCACCATCGACTTAAAGCCCCTGGCCCAGCCGAACGGTCCTCTTTACGGCATCCAGTTCACCAATGACAGCCACATCGTCATCTTCGGCGGCGGCGAACCCCTGCGGGTCGCGGGAACCGTGGTCGGCGGTCTCGGCGTCTCCGGCGGAACGGAAGAACAGGATACCGCCCTTGCCGCTTACGGCGCAAAGGTCTTTGCCGAACTGTTTGAAACCCTTTAAGAAAGACGAACAACACGTTTTCTATTCATACATATAGGAGTACAACATGTCCGATACCGAAAATAAAACCCCGGCCGCAGAGCCTGAAAAGAAGCCTGCCCGGACCAGAAAGAAAACCGCTGCGAAACCCGCAGCCGACACCGTCGAAACCGTGACTGCTCCGGCTGAACCCGTACCCGCGCCTGAGAAGCCTGCTCCCACGGAGCCCACTCCTGTGGAACCCGCTCCGGTGGAACCCAAACCCGTCAAGCGCGCCGCCCTCGGCATGGTCGAGACCCGCGGTCTCACCGCCGCCATTGAGGCAGCCGATGTCATGCTGAAAGCAGCCAATGTCACCCTGCTTGGCACCGAGAAGATCGGTTCCGGCCTCGTCTCCGTCATGGTCGACGGCGATGTGGGTGCCGTCAAGGCAGCAACCGAAGCCGCCGCAGCGGCAGCCGGGAAGCTCGGCGAGGTCGTTGCCGTCCATGTCATCCCGCGCCCGCATAACGATGTGCAAAAAATCCTCCCTGTTCTGGAATGATTTCCGGACAGAACGAAAGGAATGATTATAAACGATGAATCTGAATGAACTGACAGAACTCATGAAAAAGGCGGGTGCCGCCGGAGCCGGAGGCGCAGGCTTCCCCTCCTACGCCAAGCTGAACACCGCCGCCGACACCATCATCCTGAACTGCGCAGAATGTGAACCCCTGCTCAAACTGCACAGACAGGTGCTGGCAAAGTACGCAAAGGAAATCATGGAGACCCTGACCGTCATCGCCGATGCCCTTGACGCTGACCGCGTCATCATCGCCGTCAAGCCGGTCTACAAAGAGGCTGTCGCCGCAGTCAAGGCCAACCTCGCAGGCTTCCCGAAGGTTTCCATCGGTCTGCTCCCCGAAGTCTATCCGGCAGGCGACGAAGTCGTCACCATCTATGAGACCACGGGCCGTGTCGTCAGACCCGGTGCCCTGCCCATCACCGTCGGCTGCATTGTCTATAACGTCGAGACCATTTATAACGTCTACAACATGATGCATAACGGTGCTCCCGTTACCAAGAAGTACATCACCATCACCGGTGCCGTCAAGAATCCCGCAACCTTCCTCGTGCCCCTCGGCATGACCTACGGCGAGCTGATCGCCATGGCGGGCGGCGCGACCATCCCGGACTACCGTCTCGTCGGCGGCGGCCCCATGACCGGCCCCGTTGTGAAGGAAAGCGATCTTGTCACCAAGACTTCCAACGCCATCATCGTTCTCCCGCCGGAGCACAACGTCATCCAGAAGAAAACCGCTTCCATCAAGGTCGACATGCACCGCGCGATGGCAGCCTGCTGCCAGTGCCGTATGTGTTCGGACCTCTGCTCCCGCCATCTGCTGGGGCATCCTATTGAGCCCCACCTGTTCATGCGCGGCGTAGCCTCCGGTCTTGCCACCGATACCAAGGCTTTCCTCGGCACCATGTACTGCTCTCAGTGCGGCCTTTGCGAAATGTTCGCCTGCGGTCAGAGCCTCGCGCCCAAGACCCTCATCGGCGAATACAAGAACGGCCTCCGCGCCAAGGGCGTCAAGCCGGATCCCAATGTCCACATGGATCCCGTCAATCCTGTCCGCTCCGGCCGTATGGTCCCCGTGGAGCGCCTGACCGCAAGACTGGGCCTGACCGCTTATGACGCACCCGCCCTCCTCTCCGATATCGTCCCGAAGCCTGCTTCTGTCACCGTCAAGCTGAGCCAGTCCATCGGTGTTCCCGCCGCTGCCTGCGTCAAGATCGGCGACAAGGTCGTCGAAGGAGACGTCATCGGCACCGCAGCCGAAGGCAAGCTCTCCCTGCCCGTCCACGCATCCATTGCAGGAACCGTCACCGAGGTAACCGATAAGTACGTTACCATCCGTGCATAAGCAGAAGGGAGCGGATAAATTATGAACAACGCAATCGGTATGGTCGAGATGCAGACTGTTGCATCCGGCATCCGCACCGCAGACCTCATGCTGAAAACCTCCGAGATCACCCTGATCGAAAGCATGCCCGTCTGCCCCGGCAAATATCTGATCCTCGTTTCCGGCGATATCAGCGCTGTCCGCGCCGCCGTTGATGCTGCCGTCGCAAGAGACGGCGAAAAGGTGCTCGGCTCCTTCGTCCTCGGCAATCCCCATGAGTCCCTCTTCCCGGCACTCAGCGGTACTTCCGAAATCGACGAGACCAAGGCGCTGGGTATCGTTGAGACCTTCAATGCCTCCGCCGCCATCGTAGCCGCCGACGCCGCAGCCAAGACCGCCATGGTCACGCTGATCGAGCTCCGCCTCGCCCGCGGCATGTGCGGCAAATCCTTCCTCCTTCTGACAGGCGACGTCGCCGCGGTCACCGCAGCCATCGAGCGCGCCAAGCAGGAAGCCGGCAAGGATGCCATGCTGCTTGACAGCTCCGTCATTGCAAACCCCGATAAGAAACTCTGGGCAAATGTGCTCTGATCGTTCCGGAATACTGAGGAGACAATGATTCATGCAAACACTGAAAGTCAAAACCAAAATCTGCTTCGGAAAGAACAGCCTTGAAGCACTGAACGAACTCGACGGCGTCAACGTCGTCATCTTCACCGACACCTTCATGGTCAAATCCGGTGCAGCCTCTCACATCGAATCCATGCTCATGAACGCAAAAAGCGTTCAGATCTTCGATAAAGTCAAGCCCGATCCTCCCATTGAGCTGGTCACGGAAGGCCTTGATTTCATCCTGAAAGCCCAGGCGGATATCGTCGTCGCCCTCGGCGGCGGTTCCTCCATCGACGCTGCCAAAGCCACCGTTCTCATGGCAAAGCGCTCCGGCGTCCGCCCGAACATTGAGCTCATCGCCATCCCCACCACCAGCGGCACCGGCTCCGAGGTCACCAATTTTGCCGTGATCTCCGACACTGAACGCGGCGTCAAGGTTCCTCTGCAGGATGACGAAATGCTCCCCGACCTTGCCATCCTCGATGCATCCCTGGTGCTCTCCGCACCGCCCCGCATCACCGCGGATACCGGCTTTGACGTCATCACCCACGCGCTGGAAGCGTTCCTTTCTACCCAGGCAAACGACTATTCCGATGCGCTGAGCGAAAAATCCCTCGTCATCACCTTCAAGTATCTGCCCCGTGCCTTTGCGGACGGCAATGATTTCTCCGCCCGCGACAAGCTCCATTCCGCATCCTGTCTTGCCGGTATGGCCTTCAACGCGGTGGGTCTGGGCATCAACCATGGTATCGCCCATCAGCTGGGTGCCCGGTTCCATATCCCCCACGGCAGAGCCAACGCCATGCTGCTCCCCCACGTTCTTCTGTTCAATGCGGACCTCCCCGCCAACTTCGGCGCCAAGGTCGAGACCCGCACCTCCCGCCGCCTTGCAAAGATCGCCTACCGTATCGGTCTGACCGGCGACACCACAAATGATCTGGTCCTCGCTCTTGCAAGACGTCTGCGCTACATGATGGAAATGACCGGAACGCCCATGACCCTGGCTGAAGCCGGTGTCACGAAGGAAGAATACGAAGCAGCCAAGCCAGCCATCATCGAAGCAGCTCTGAAGGACGCCTGCACCGCCACCAACCCGATCCCCGTGACCGCAGAGGATGTCGATAAGATCCTCTCGGGGATCGCCATCTGGTAAAAGCAGGAAAGCAGGAAAGATTACACCTTTCGTGCGCGAGATTTTGTGCCTTGCGGCACAAAACTCTGCTGCTGTCGGAACCAGGCAGGAGAGATTGTATCTTTCCTGTACGGGATTTCGTGCCTTGCAGCCCCAGAACCCTACTGCTGCCATAAGGCACAGCATCAAAAAAATCAGTTTTCCGGTCTTTCTCCTGAATTTTCCAAAATAAACAAACATAAAACAACAAATATTTTTGAAATTTCGGTAAAAAAGACTTGAAAAACCATCATGAATGTGGTATTATATAGTCAGCGGAATATTGATTTGTTCCGCTTCTGCGGAATTTAAGGAAGGTACCCAAGCATCATGGAAGAAAAACAGAGAATCATACAGGAGCTCGTCCCCGGCAAACAGGTAACACTTGCCCACATCATTGCCAGCCCCGATGAGATCCTTTACAAGAAACTCGGTCTTGACCCCAATGTCGAATATGCCCGTTCCGCCATCGCCATCCTGACCTTCACCCCTGCGGAGACTTCCATCATCGCAGCGGATATCGCCATCAAGGCCTCCGGCGCACATCTCGGCCTTGTGGACCGTTTCAGCGGTACTGTCCTCCTGACCGGTTCCTCTTCCGAAGTCGAGGCATCGCTGAATGCCGTTGTCAATTACGTTTCCGAGACACTCGGTTTTGCCGTATGCAGGATCACAAAGACTTAATGAAGAAGACCCTTCTCGTCGGACGCCACGGTGTGGGCAAAACCACTCTGAAACAGGCGCTGCGCGGCGAGGAGATCCACTACGTCAAGACCCAGTACATGGAATACGGCGACTGGCTGATCGACTCCCCCGGTGAATATGCCGAGGTCCACGGCCTGAATGCCGCCATCGCCGTCTACTCATACGAGGCGGATGTGGTAGCCATGCTGATCGCAGCAAACGACGACTATTCCCTTTTCCCCCCCAACTGCACCCAGATGATCAACCGCGATGTCATCGGCATCGTCACAAAGATCAATTTTGAAAATCCCGCGAAAGCGGAAAACTGGCTGCGTCTCTCCGGCTGCAAGCGCATCTTCTTTGTCGACTCCCACACCGGTGAGGGCATCCCCGAACTGAAAGCCTATTTGCGAAAGCAAAGCTGATATAAACCCCAACCAAACGAAACTACATTCCAAAAAAATAAAAGGAGAACACTACAATGACAAACGAGTACGAGATCAAAAAACAGATTTGCGAAATCGGCAAGCGCATTTACAACAAGGGCATGGTCGCTTCCAACGACGGCAACATTTCCGTCAAGCTGAACGACAATGAGTTCCTCTGCACCCCCACCGGCGTTTCCAAGGGCTTCATGACCCCCGAATTCATCTGCAAGGTCGATGCAAACGGTAAGGTTCTGCAGGCTAACCCCGGCTTCAAGCCCTCTTCCGAAATCAAGATGCACATGAGAGTTTATCGTGAGCGTCCCGATGTCAACTCCGTCGTCCATGCTCATCCTCTGTACGCTACCTCCTTTGCAATCGCAGGCATCCCGCTGACCGAGCCGATCATGCCGGAAGCTGTCATCGCTCTGGGCTGTGTTCCGATCGCTGAGTACGGCACACCTTCCACCGAGGAAATTCCGGATGCAGTCTCCAAGTACCTGCAGCACTACGATGCAGTCCTGCTGGCTAACCACGGCGCACTGTCCTTCTCCGATTCTCTGCTCAACGCATACCACAAGATGGAATCCGTTGAATTCTACGCACAGCTCCTTTACCAGTCCAAGATGCTCGGCGGCCCGAAGGCTCTCTCCAACGATCAGGTCGAAAGACTGTATGAGATCCGCCGTCAGTTCGGTCTGAAGGGTAAGCATCCGGCTGACCTCTGCCCCAATGCTAAGGCCGGCAAGCCCAGCTGCCATGGCTGCAGCGGTTCCTGCGGCGGTTCTTCTGCTGACGCTGACACCATCGCTGCAATCACCAAGATCGTTCTCGAAAAGCTCGGCAAGTAATTAAAACCCTCCCTTCAACCATTACAGTGAGGAAAAACACAAATGGATATGACAAATAATGATATTGAACTGATTGTGAAGCAGGTTCTTGCGTCCCTCTCCGGTGACGCACCTGCCGCACAGCCCGCCAAGGCAGCTCCCGCTGCCGCAGCAGGCATCCCCGCAACCGCACACGTTGCCATGCTCACCAAGAAGGAGCATTTCGATATCCAGGAATACCCGATTCCGGAGCTCGGCGATGACGATATCCTCGTCAAGGTCGAAGGCTGCGGCGTCTGCGGTACCGACGGTCACGAATTTGCACGCGATCCCTTCGGTCTGATCCCCGTCGTCCTCGGTCATGAGGGTACCGGTGAGATCGTCAAGATGGGTAAGAACGTCAAGAAGGACAGCGCAGGCAAGCCCCTCGCCATCGGCGATAAAGTCGTCACCTGCATGATCTTCAAGGACAATCCCGACATCACCATGTTCGACCTGAACAAGCAGAACGTGGGCGGCGCAGACGTTTACGGTCTGCTCCCCGATGACGACAAGCATCTGAACGGCTGGTTCTCCGATTACCTGCTGGTCAGAGGCGGCTCCACCATTTTCAACGTCTCCGATCTGGATCTCGATTCCAGAATCTTAATCGAGCCCTGTGCCGTTCTGATCCACGCTGTTGAGCGTGCAAAGACCACCGGCATTCTCCGCTTCAACTCCCGCGTTGTGATCCAGGGCTGCGGCCCCATCGGTCTGATCTGCATCGCAGTTCTCCGCACCATGGGCACCGAGAACATCGTCGCTGTCGACGGCAACGCAAAGCGTCTGGAAGTCGCAAAGAAGATGGGCGCATGCGCAACCGTCAACTTCCGTGACTATCAGGGTGTCGAGGCGCTGGCAGGCGCTGTCAAGGATGCCTTCGGCGGCTACCTTGCAGACTTCGCATTCCAGTGCACCGGTTCTCCCGCAGGCCACTCCAATGTCTATAAGTTCATCCGCAACGGCGGCGGTCTCTGCGAACTGGGCTTCTTCATCAACGGCGGTGACGCCACCATCAACCCCCACTTCGATATCTGCTCCAAGGAAATCACCACCGTCGGCTCCTGGGTTTACACCCTCCGCGATTATGCCACCACCTTTGACTTCCTCAAGCGTGCAAAGGCAATCGGTCTTCCCCTGCAGGAGCTGATCACCCACAGATTCCCGCTGAGCGAGATCAACGAAGCGCTCGCTGTCAACCTCCGTCAGGAGGGTCTCAAGATCGCGGTCGTCAACAAGTGATCGCACTCTGATGGGAGACTGTCATGGGAAAAGCAACAGGATTTATTGAAGTATACGGTTTAACGGCAGCGTTTGTCGCCTGCGACGCAGGCTGCAAGGCAGCAAACGTCACCGTTGAGACCTTTGACAAAAACAAACCCGCAAACGCCGACAAGCTCCCCGTCCCGCTGATCGTTTTAATCAAGTTCCGCGGCTCGGTGGAGGATGTCAAGGCTGCGGTTGAGGCAGCTGCCGACGCGGCAAATGCCCTCACCGGCGTGATTTCCACGCACATCATTCCGAATACGGAAGCGTCCACCGAGAAAATGCTCAAGCTGAACGCTTTTGATAAAAAGTAATCAACTCCAATTCATAATCAGAAAGAGGAAAATAATATGGCACTCGAAGCACTTGGTATGGTTGAGACCAGAGGTCTCGTCGCTGCAATCGAAGCAGCAGATGCAATGGTAAAGGCAGCAGAGGTTACTCTGATCGGCACTGAAAAGATCGGTTCCGGTCTCGTATCCGTCATGGTCAGAGGCGACGTCGGCGCTGTCAAGGCAGCTACCGAAGCCGGCAGCGCAGCTGCTTCCAGACTGGGAGAGATCGTCGCTGTTCACGTCATTCCGCGTCCTCACGCAGATGTTGAGAAGATTCTCCCGAAGCTGAACTGATTCTCAATTTTCAATCACCGGAGGCGCTATGAAATCACTGGGATTTTTTGAGGTAAGCGGCACCGCCGCTGCAATCGACGCACTGGACATCATGTGCAAGAGCGCAGAGGTGGAACTGGTCAGCTGGGAAAGAAAGCTGGGCGGCCGTCTTGTCACTCTGATCATCACGGGAAGCGTGTCCGCATGCACCGCAGCCGTGGAAAACGCCGCTGCACACTGCATCAAAAAACCGGCAGCTTACGCTGTCATCGCAAACCCGCATCCCGAAACCATGAGACTGGCGGAGCTTTCCGCAAAACGTCTCGAAAAAAACAAGTAAAAATCATCCAAACGGAGGAATAGAATTATGGCACTCGAAGCACTCGGCATGGTTGAGACCAGAGGTCTCGTCGCTGCAATCGAAGCAGCAGATGCTATGGTCAAAGCTGCAAATGTTACTCTCATCGGCACTGAAAAGATCGGTTCCGGTCTCGTATCCGTCATGGTCAGAGGCGACGTAGGAGCTGTCAAGGCTGCTACCGAAGCCGGCAGCGCAGCTGCTTCCAGACTTGGTGAGATCGTCGCTGTTCACGTCATTCCGCGTCCTCATGCAGACGTTGAGAAGATTCTCCCCGCACTGAACTGAGTTTATTACAAAAATCTGATACGGAGGTAATTCAAAATGGCACTCGAAGCACTCGGTATGGTTGAAACCAGAGGTCTTGTTGCTGCAATCGAAGCAGCAGATGCTATGCTCAAGGCGGCTAATGTCACCCTGATCGGCACTGAGAAGATCGGTTCCGGACTCGTATCCGTCATGGTCAGAGGCGACGTAGGAGCTGTCAAGGCTGCTACCGAAGCCGGCAGCGCAGCTGCTTCCAGACTTGGCGAGATCGTTGCTGTTCACGTCATTCCGCGTCCCCACGGAGACGTCGAAAAGATTCTTCCCAAGCTGGGCTGATTCTTTTCCCAAAAGAAAAATTTCTTCGTTCGGTATCATCGCTGCGGAGATGCGCAAAACCATCCCCGCAGCCGTGAATACCCGGACAGACCGCAGAAAAACGGCTTGTTTTCTGCGCAGTGTACATAAACGCTTGTGTCCGCTGCGGAGAAAATAATCCGCTATCATCATCGTATCCATAATAAGAAGGATGGTCAAATAGCAATGCTTATCGGAAAAGTTGTCGGCAGCGTTGTTGCCACAAGAAAAAATGAAAACCTGATCGGAAGCAAGTTCATGGTCGTTGAGCCCATCGCCGGAACCGGAGACACCAAGCGCATCGTCGCCATCGACAATGTCGGCGCCGGTATCGGT
>JAKSPR010000084.1 GCA_024404655.1 Clostridia bacterium
AGCGGCGTTTTTAATTCGTCACCTCTGAGTGCTGCCATGGTCGAGGCAATGCCGCGTGAGGCGTATCGCGATGTTTCCACTGTTGCTGCTTATTGTTCCAGGCAGCCTCTTGTCTTTGAACCGGGTACACGGACCGCCTATACGGGAAGCGCTTCTTTTGATATTATCGCCGCACTTATCGAGCGGAAAAGCGGTATGAAATTCTCCGACTTTGTGAGACGGGAGCTCCTTGATCCCCTCGGTCTTGATGATCTGACCTATACACCGACGGAGGACCAGTGGGCGCGTCTTATCACCATGCACGACCGTGCGGACAGCAAAACACTGGTCGCTGTTGATCTGGGGCGACACGTCTATGAAGGTTTCCCGCTGACCTATACCCGTGCGGGCGGCGGTTCCATGGGGTCTCTTGATGCATACTGCCGTTTTGCAGAGTTTCTGCGCCGGGGCGGGGAACTGGACGGTGTGCGGCTTCTGTCACCGGAGCTCTGCAGTAAACTTTCCACTCCTTGGATACCCGACGGTATCCCCGGCAGAAATCCGACAGAGAGCTGGGGACTCGGGGTACGTGTTATCGTCCATGATGCTCATCTGCCTGTCGGTTCTTTCGGTTGGAGCGGTGCTTATGGTACACATTTCTGGATCGACCCGGAAAACGAAATCACGGCAGTCTTCATGAAGAACAGTTTCCACTACGACGCAGGAGGCGGCGGAAGAAGCGGCGTGCAGTTTGAGAGTGACGTAATGGGCTGTCTGAAAGGCGCATAAAACAAACGGAGACGACTTCAGTGAAAACTGATATCGTCTCCGTTTTGGATTTCAGTCTTGGTTACTTCCGGCTGCTTTTCAATTTTTCCCGCTCCCTGCGGCTCATGTAGGCAATGAGACTGCCCCACGCAACACCGAGCGCTATGCCAAAACACATACCGATGCCCAGTTTGCCTTCTCCCATTGCTGTGCCGAAACAGATACCGATTGAGGTACCGAGACACATGCCGATAGGGATGTACATTGACAGCGGCAGCTCCCAGAGAAGTCCGGATGCGTTGACGGGATCGGTCTGAAATCCGGCCTTTTCAAACATGGAGCGCAGATTTTCCGGGACTGCGTCTGAGGAAATCGTCAGGAATACGCAGCGGTCTTCGCAGGCAGTTGTATTCAGCGTTTTCAGAAATTCAGTAAACCGTTCCGCATCGGGAATGGCTGCATCTGCCGGAGCGTCGATGGAGAGTGAAGCCGTCTTGGTATCATCCGCTTTTCCACAGGTCAGCGTGCAGAGAACGGATTCCGTGTCAAGTTCCGGATGTTTTTTGCTTGCTTTATTCCTGATCTCCCAGATCGAGCCTTCCATGCGGTCGTTATTTATGTAGGTACCGACGGCGATATAGCCGAGTGCGGATACTTTCGGGGGTGTCTTTATTTTCTTTTCGTTTGCCATTTATATTTTCCTTTCTCTATGTCAACTTAAATGATTTTCTTACTTGCGGGGCATGTATTTCACAGTCAGATAAATACCAATGATCATCATGACTGCACCGAGCCCGATACAGAAGCCGGACAGAAAATCCCGAAGGTTGGAGCCTTCGATACCAAAGGACATCGCGGTGAGCGCCATGCCCATGGCGGCAACTACAGTACCATGCAGTGAATTCTTCTGTGCTTCCATATCCTGTACCCGCTTGATGAGATCAAGGATCTGGGCATCGTCGTAGGTGCGGATGCTCTGCTCGGCGGCGGCTTCTCCGTCCATCAGTTCCGGCAGGGTAATACCAAGTGTTTCGCAGAGACTGCTGATGATACCGTAATCCGGCATGCTCTTTCCGGTCTCCCATTTGGAAATGGTTTTGTTGGAGACACCGAGTTTTTCAGCCAGCTGTTCCTGTGTCAGGTTCAGTTCTTTGCGCTTCCTTGCGATGAATTTTCCGATGGTTATCTGATCCATAGCTCTGTTATCCTCTCACGGGACGGGTAGTATTGGAAATCGTCCCTTGCTTTGTGACACCATTATACCATGTTTTTTGAGGAAAATACACCCCTTTTTGGGAGAAAACAGGGGGAAAAACGGGAAAATCCGGTAGAATCTGCGGGAAAATGCGCTTCAGGACAGAAATCAACCGCACCGGAGAACCCGGCACGGCTGAAACATCGTTATTCGGTCGGAATCTTATCAAGCACTTTCTGGATACTCTTGGATTTCTTTTCATAGGTCGACGCAAGTTCACGTTTGTTTGACTTGAACATGTCGAACATGAAATCATCGCGGATCTTATCGCAGAAGACGGAGTCGCCCAGGTCAACGACACGGTTGTCAAGGATCAGATCGAG
This sequence comes from Clostridia bacterium, assembly GCA_024404655.1. GTDB lineage: Bacteria > Bacillota > Clostridia > Oscillospirales > CAG-272 > RGIG3925. Next base: position 2,326 of record JAKSPR010000084.1, read on the forward strand.
CATTTCCGCAGATTCTTCATCGCGGGAATATTTGGATTTCAGTGCAGTGTCATAGTAAGCAGGGATGACGATCTTTGCAGATTCATAGTTCATTTCTTCGAGGAATGCTCCGGTCATGTCCAGATGGGAATTTGCATTGGGGATGACGGTGGCCCAGTAGTAGGAAACGCGGGTATAGTATTCCTCCTGTGCTTCGTCAAGCTTGGGATAAGGAATGATACCAAAGTCGATCTCCATGCTGCGCAGAGATTCTACATGGAAGAAGGACATATCGAGGAACAGGCCGCGTCCTTCAGTAAAGATGGTCTTGCAGTCAGACGGGACATCAAAGTCACCTTTTGTCTTGGAAAACCATGCATTGTTGTCCCAGGTGATCTCGAATACACGGGAGAAAAGATTCATGAAACGATCGTCAAGAATATTGACGACAGGATAATCGTTTTCGTTCTTCAGGATCGTCATTGTATCAGCCGCGATCCAGAAGTTCGGCAGAACCATTTTGGGATGAGCAAGGTAACCGTAACGGTCAGTTTCAGTCATTTTGCCGTCACCGTCGAGATCGGACAGAACCTGGATCATCATATTGTTCATCTGATCAATGGTCCATTTCCCGGTTTTGACAAGCTCATAGGGACTTGTCATGTCAAAGTCCTGTACCAGCTGCTTGTTGAAGGTCAGGGCATACGTCAGGTCGTAGACGTTGACGTCGTAAGCGCCGAGTGCAACATAATTCCTGCCGTTGATCGAGATGGAATCGTTCAGTTTCCTTGCCCAGTAATTCTTTGAAAGGTCAACATGCGGCAGGGTATCCATATCGATGACAAGGCCTTCCGACCAGTATGTCAGAGCCATGGGACACATGGTATTGCAAAGTTCATATGCATCATCACCGGAAAGAAGGATACGGCGGATATCAGGACTATCGTCAATGACTTCTTCTATGACGAAATTCAGCTTGTCTTCCGCAGTACGGTTTCTGCGGTAGATCGCATCATCCAGCGTATCACCGTTCTCTTCCTTTACATCAATGTAGCCGTGGACGTTGGGATTGGAAGTGGTACGGATACGCATGACGGCACCGCCAAAGTCAAGACCATCAAGTTCCGGTTTGTCCACAAGATCAATGACGGGAGCTTCGGTTTCTGCTGCTGTGACAGCTTCGGTTTCCGCTTTGGTACTGGTTTCGACAGGGGATTGTGCAGTTTCGCCGCAGGCTGTAAGCGCAGCAGCAAGAAGCAGGAGTGTAGCGAGTGCAGTGCGTTTCATAGCTAATCCTCAGCTTTCTATTAGAATATAATGACGAATTCAGGCCTGCATAGTCCAGATGATCATAGCGGTCTCGCCGCGGTTTGCAAAAGCGAAATAAGGAATCAGGCGGACAGGACAGGGCGTGAGCGTTTTTGCAGGTCTTCCGTAAAGAATCGTGTCATCCCATGCACGTACAAAACCTGTGGTCTCCAGTACCGGGACACCGAGCATCGGATCGGTTGTCATCCGGTATTCTGCATCCTCCGAAAGACGGATGTCCCGCAGGCAGAGTTCCGGCTGGTCAACGGCTTCAAGACAGAAGACAAGCGGGCCTCGGGTTACTGCAATGCGTCCCGCATCGTCCCAGACATGGGGGTTGGCTTCGGCAAAACGGACGGGCATGGAAAGGTTCAGCTCAAGGATATCTCCGTCTGTTACAGTCATGTAAATGTATCCCTTGACTGCCTCCGCTGTGACCGCGGAACCGTTTTTCATAAGCGAATAACTGTCGCACCAGCCGGGAATACGTAGTGCCAGCGTTCCCGCCTCGCCGCCGCAGGTGATACGTACTGCTCCGTCATAGGGATAACCTGTCTCCACGGTAATCTTTTTACCATCGATGACGGCTTCAGAGGAGAAATACTGATGCATCCAGACAGTGTCACCGTCCGTGGTATACTGGAAATCCGCGATGGATGCCACAGTACGGACAACATTGGGCGGGCAGCAGGAGCAGCCGAAGACTTCCACACGCTGGTCATCAGGACGGAAGATGGTGTGACGGCCGTCATATTTTCTTCTGCGTACCTGCAGATCATTTTCCTGCATATTGGAATAGAAGAATCCCTTGCCGTCCAGCGACATGCCGGAAATAAAGGAGTTATAAAGGACACGTTCTGCGGTATCTGCATATTTACTGTCCGGATCGAGGACGGACATACGCCGCGCAAAGAGCGCAAGGGAAAGGTTTGCACAGGTTTCGGCATAGGCGGTCTGATTGGGCAGATCATAGTCATCCATGAAGGTCTCACGGACACAGGTCTGACCGATGGCACCGGTCACATACATACGGCGCTCTATGATATTGTCAAAGAGCGTCCGGGCTGCGTCAAAGAGCGTTTCGTCTCCTGTCTCTTTGGCAAGATCGGCAACTGCGGAATAGAAGTAGCAGGCACGGACAGCATGACCTTCCGCTGTCTTCTGCTGTCTGATCGGCAGGTGATCCTGAATCTCCGCCCCCTGAATGGTACCGTCAGGATATTTCACGGTTCCGCGCTGTTCCACAAAATAGAGGGAGAGATCGAGATATCTCTTGTCTCCTGTCTCACGGTAGAGTTTGACGAGCGCCAGCTCCAGTTCTTCATGACCGGGGGAAGTAAACTTTGCGGATTTGTCGACATAGAATACCTGATAGATGAGGTCAATATAGTCCACCATCAGCCGGAAGAATTTGTCCTTGCCGGTTGCATGCTTATAAGCAATCGCTGCTTCCAGAAGATGTCCGGCACAGTAGAGCTCATGGTCGTTTCTGCGGGTAAAGCGGTTTTCCGGCTCCAGAAGACCGAAGTAGGAATTGAAGTAACCGTCCTTCATGCGGTTCTTTTCAATCTCATCAACGACATCATCGACGATTTTTTCCATTTCCGGTTCACGCTGCTTTTCGCAGTAGTAAGCGACAGCCTCCATCCATTTGGCAACATCGGAATCCCAGAAGATATGCGGGCGGTTCGGCATGCCCTCACGCCAGTTGAATTTGAAAGCTTCAAAGCGTCCCGTTTCCGCAAAGCGTTTGTAGACGTTCCACATGGAAACATCGTGAACGAGCTTCTGCTTTTCTGCCCAGAAACCGGTCGTCAGATCAATGTGGTCCATGGAAACGGCTTTGGTTTTCTGATTCATTTTACTCATGATACTGCTCCTTTTTCGTTGTTCAGGTCGGAATTTCGGAATTCGGAAGAATCTATGAAACAGTGAATCGCTGCTTATCCTTGGCAGAATTCTTGATGAATCACCGAAAAACACTTGAAATTTTGTGAAATATCCAGTATACTGATACTATTATAAGCAATCGCCATACAGCTTTCAACCCGAAAAAGGACACAAAAGGAATGAAAATCCGATATGATAGAAAATCATGATTATTTCAAGGGCCTCAGATTTGAATACGGCGGCAGATTTTCATCAAGAGAAGCATGGATCCATCCCCAGCACACGAATACGACATGGGAGATCATCTTTATGATCGAGGGCTGTGCGCACCTTTCGACAGCATGGGGAAATGTTGATCTGAACCCGGGAGATTTTTTGCTTCTGCCTCCCGGAAAACCGCATTCCGGTTATGAATACAGTAAAAACTCCGTATCCTTCTTCTGGCTTCATTTTCATGCAGGACCGGAACTGGAGGAAATCATTGAAAACCTGCCGCACAATGCATCCCTTGGCACCGGAACACAGATGGCACTTTTGTGCAGGCAGCTCTTACACTATTCCGTACTGAAAGACTATCCTGCACAGGTCTCGGATGCTCTGATCGGTATGATCCTGACGGAATATGAGATCCATACACGGACGCAGGACAAGCGGCACGAATCAAGGCTTCTATCCGATATCCGTGAATGGATCCGCATCAATTCCGACAGAAGACTGGACGCAAAAACCGTTGCCGAGCATTTTGGTTATCATGAAGACCATCTGACCCGTCTCTTCCGGCAGCGGTATGGGACAGGTCTGAAAAACTATATCAACGAGGCACGCACAGACAAAATACGGTCTTTGCTGCTGACGACAGACCTGCCGCTGAAAGAGATTGCACAGCAGACGGGATTTGATGACTATAAGGCATTCTTACAATATTTCACGTATCACGAATCCGTGACACCGACAGCGCTCAGAGAACAGTACTACAAAACCCCTACAAACAACCGGTGACAGGACAAACAGTGGTAGAATTTCACAAAAAGATTCAATCAAAACGAAAAATAGTATTGACTTTGACGTTTTACTGTGCTAAAATGAAAACATTAAAGAATACGGAGGTTGTAACCATGAAACATAATATCTGTGCATGGCTGCTGCTCGGTGCTATGCTGACAGCAACTGCGGCGACCACATCATGCGGGGACACCGCGCCGACTGACAAGCCCGCCAATGAAACAACACCGGCAACCAATTCGGTTGAAACAGAGGCAGAGCCTGAAGACTCCCTGACCCAGCGTCTGAAAGTCGATGACGGCATCGAAACGATTGACTACGGTGGAAAAACCTTTACAATCCTCGGTGATGATGCCTGTGAAGATTACTACACCATGGCAGAACAGACCGGCGATGTTCTCGACGATGCTGTCTTCCAGAGAAACAGCGTCATCACGGAACGCTTCAATATCAATATCGAAGCAGAGGTCCGCGAGGAGACCCAGCTTGTTCCGACGCTGAAAAGCACCGTTATGGCAGGCGATGACGCATATCAGCTGTTTGCCGGTCATATCATCTACGCCGGACAGGCAGTCTGCGACGGCTACTATTATAACTGGTACGATATGCCCCATATCGACTTCTCCAAGCCCTGGTGGTCCGATTCCAATGTCGAAGATTTGACCTATGACGGAAAAGCGTTCCTTGCTATGGGTGATTTTGCTCTGACGACCATTGCTTCCACTTACTGCTTCTTCTTCAATAAGCAGATCGCGGCTGACTATGACCTGCCGGATATGTATCAGCTGGTCAATGACGGCAAATGGACTGCAGATACGCTGATCTCCATGTCCAAGGATATCTACCGCGACTTGAACGGTGACGGCAAGGCAGATGAAAACGATTTCTACGGCTATGCCATCGGTGCACGCAGCCCGATTAACGTATATCTCTGGTCCTTCGGTGAAAAGCTGGCAAAGAAGCAGGAAGACGGTACCATTGTCATGGACTATTTTAATGACAAGGTCGTTGATATCTACGCAAAGCTCAATGATATGACATGGGGTTCCGAGGGTGTGTTTGCACGCTGTGCTATCGATACTTTCCAGATCCCCGCAGAAATGTTCCGTTCCAATCAGGTCCTGTTCCTGCCTGAAATCTTCGATTTTGCAGCAGGCAAGCTCCGTGAATTCAATACAGACTATGGTATTATTCCGTTCCCGAAGTGGGATGAGGCTCAGGCAGACTACTATACCATGGTCGACGGCGGACATGAAGGTCTTGCGATTCCCGCATCGATTTCCGATCCCGATTTTGTCGGAAACATCGTTGAGGTACTCAATGCGGAAAGCTGGAAGCGTGTGATTCCGACATACTATGACGTCGTCCTGAAAACGAAGGGTACCCGTGATGAGGTATCTGTCAGTATGCTCGACTACATCCTCGATCACCGTGTCTTTGACTTCGGTTATGTATACGGTCAGTTCGGTGCCGCATTCTGGCCTCAGTATCTTGCCGAAAAGAAGAGCGCGGATATCGCATCCTATTATCAGAAGAACTACAAAGCGTACGACAAGACCATGAGCAAGGTCTTTGCATTCTTTGAGGAATACGAAAAGTAATAAACTGTCGGGCATCCCGGATGTTTCGTTCGGGATGCCCTGAACATTGAAAGGAAAATATACCATGTCTGAATCTGTTTTCAATCCCTCGGCTTCCCTTGGCGGTATCGATTCCCTCGGCAGAATGCTGCCGACAGAGCCGATCATCCGTCCGGACAAATCCCGTCAGGTCGGTCTGTTTTATTTTCTCTGGTGCGGTGAGCACGGAAGACACAGACCTTACGATGTATCAAAAATCACGGCAGCCAACCCTGATGCCGGAAGTGCAACCGATTCACCGTTCTGGGGTGGAGAAGGAACCTATCACCACTGGGGCGAGCCGTTTTACGGTTATTATTACAGCGATGATGAATGGGTCATCCGCCGTCACATGACGCTGTTCTGTGATGCCGGTGTGGATTTTCTGTTCTTTGATACCACGAATGCCATCATCTATGAAAAGAACGTAAAGATCGTTCTGCGGGTGCTGCAGGAATATCACGATGCCGGCTTCCGGATTCCCAAAGTCATGTTTTATACCAATACCGCTTCCGGTCAGACGGTCGAGCAGATCTATCGTTCTGTTTACGCACCGAAATACTGTCCCGATACCTGGTTCTGTTTCGGCGGCAAGCCTGTGATCATTGCAAAAGAGGAAGAATGCTCCCCCGAGACACAGGCATTCTTCAACATCAAGATGTCTCAGTGGCCCAATGAACCTGACAAGCGCGGTGGCTGGCCATGGATGGATTTCACCCGGCCCCAGCGTGTTTTTGAAAATCTCGACGGGGAAGAGGAGGTCATCAATGTCTCCGTTGCACAGCATCCCCAGCTTCGTTTCGGAGACTCTGTGCTTTATGGGGAAACCACGAACTGCGGCAGAATGTATCATGACGGCGCAAATGATCCGTCTGAAGAAGCGTTTCTGGGAGGCGCTAACTTCGGTGAGCAGTTTGACCGTGCCATTGAAACCGATCCCCCTGTTGTGCTTGTAACCGGATGGAATGAGTGGATCGCAGGACGCTGGCCCGGCATCCCGGAGCGGCCCATCATGTTCGTTGACTGCGCCGATGCTCATTACAGCCGAGATCTTGAGATGATGCGCGGCGGTTACTTCGATAATTATTATCTGCAGTTCATTTCCTGTATTCGCCGGTATAAGGGACAGGAAGCAGCGGATACCCATATCTGCCGCCATGTGCCTGGCGGGGATTTCCGCCGGGATAACGACGGCTATGATAAGCACTATAAAAATGACACGGGGCGCAATCCGCTGGCGTCGCTGTATGCCGAAAAGGTCGGCGATGAACTGATCGTACGCATCAAATCCCATAAGCCTCTGGAAGCTGACAGGAGCGGATGCTTTATGCAGGCATTCATTACAGGAAAAGGTGAGTGCGGCGGTGTTCTTACTGCCCGCATGACAGAGGACGGCGCAGTGCTGTCCCGGGTTTCCGCTGCATCCTGGAACTGTGTCATTGACAGTACGCCGATCAAAGCGGTCGTTGCAGATGACTCGGTTGAATACCGTATTCCCGCAGAACTTCTGCCGGGAGGTGAACTCTGGGTAAAGGCTGCTGACAGCCGTGAGCCGATCCGCCGCGGTGAAGATTTCTACGACCGGGGCGACTGTGTACCTGCCGGACGGCTTTGGTTCATCTGTAAATAATAAAAAAATCCCATCGGAGTTCTTGCATATTCCGACGGGATGTGCTATACTTGACACAAACAAATCTGTTCTTACAGAAAGGATGTTATCAATGAAAATTTTATCTATCGGCAACAGCTTCTCTCAGGATGCACACCGCTATTTTGCAAATTTTGCAAAAGCAGCCGGCACCGAAATTGAAACCCATGATCTTGTCATCGGCGGATGTCCCCTCGTCAAGCA
>JAKSPR010000085.1 GCA_024404655.1 Clostridia bacterium
GCGCTATCTCATCGACAGCTTATTCATTATACCACATCATCTATGGTTTGTCAAGAGGTTTTTCAAAAATATTTTAAAATTTTGATTTTCACAGTTCACACAAAATTCATCAACGATTCATTTTGTGTTTACCATTGCCTTTCTACTTATTTATTATATCACAGTATGTTCCGGATGTCAATACTCTTTTCCAAATTTTTTTCAAATTTCTATTCACAGCATGTTGAAAACCGGATATTCAGCAAAAATCAGCAAAAACATGGAACAAATTCTGTCTTATATGCGTCTTGACAATCAAACGGATTTATGTTACAGTAATTCCATCCTGAAATGTGACAATACTCACAATCCATCCAAGAAAGGAAGTTTCCTATGAAAAACGAGCTCTATCATTATCTGGCTATCCCCTCGGTCTATCGCGTCGGTGTTCCGACGGACATCATCATCCGTCCTTTGGAATCAAAATACAACTTCTCCGACAGCGGAGACCTCAAAGTCGCAGTTCTTCCCCTTTCCACACGGCATGATATGATCGAACGCATGGATGCCATCACAGTTCCGGCATCTGCCGTCAACGGTGAACTCCATTTTTCCTATACTTTCCCGGCCGAAGACGAATACTACCTGCAGATGATCTGTGACGGCAAGAACATGGAAAGCCTTGCCGTATATGCGCTGGATGATGACCTTTATGAGCTGCGTCCGCTCAAGGGCGACACGCACGTTCATTCCTGTCGTTCAGACGGCAAGGAAACTCCTGCAATCGTCGCAGCCAATTACCGTGCAGCCGGATTTGATTTCATGGCGCTGACCGATCATCACAAATACGATCCCTCCATTGAAGCCATCGAAGCCTACCAGGGTATCCGCCTCGGCATGACCCAGATGCGGGGTGAAGAGGTCCATTCCCCCGAGACTTATCTGCACATCGTTCACTTCGGCGGTAATTATTCCGTCAACAAGATTTTTGAAAATGACAAGGACAAGTTCCTGAAGGAAGTTGACGAAATCGACTGGGAGCTTGGTGACAAAATTCCGTTTACCGATGCCAGAGGCCGTTTCGTCTATGCATCCGCTGTATGGTGCGTAAGAGAGATCCGCAAAGCCGGCGGTATTGCGATCTTCCCGCATCCGTTCTGGATCTGGACCGTTTACAATGTTCCGACGGAGATGACCCGTCGGCTGATCCTTGACGACGTTTTCGATGCCTTTGAACTGATCGGCGGTCAGTCCGCTCACGAAAACAATTATCAGACCCAGTTCTATTATACTCTCAAGGATGAATACTGGGCAGAAAAAGGCAAGCCGCTGACCCTCCCCGTACTCGGCGCATCTGATTCCCACGGTACCGTCAACCGCGGATGGTTCAACCGCAAGTATTCTGTCGTCTTCGCAAAGAGCAGACAGCCCGAAGATATCCTTGACGCCATCAAAGACAGCAAGTCGGTTGCAGTTGAGGTGTATGAGGATTCCGAGAACTATAATGTCCACGGTAATTACCGCCTGATGGCTTACGGACGGTTCCTCTGTGAAAACTACTTCCCGAGAACCCAGAAGCTGTGTGCTGTGGACGGAGCACTGATGCAGGAATACATCATGGGTTCCAAGGACGCAGGCAAACTGCTCGATGCACGTCACGACGTCACCGATAATTTCTATAACCTGTATTTCGGAAGATAACAGCAGGACACAGAAAAGCGATCCCGCTGCGGAGACAAAAACTCTGCAGCGGGATGTTTTCTTGTGCTTTACAGTTTTACTGTTTCTTCATGAAGAAGACGATCGGCGCGGTGAGCATACCCATATCGCGGAGACGGTATTCATCGGACCAGCGGTCAGAGGGATAATAGATGCCGCTGCCGTCGGAATCGGCGGAAATCGTAACGGTACCGAGGATATCCTTTCTGTCACCGGTACGCCAGAAACCGGGACCTGCCCACTTGTCTTCGAAGTTGGTGTTATGAACACCGCCGAAGCAGTTGAAGCGTGTACCGAGCAATGTATAGGTGATCTCATGCTTTCCGGCCTTGACATCGGGGATCATCAGCGTATACGGTTCATAGACGATCATACCTGCACGCTCTCCGTCAAAGGAGACAGCAATGCCTGCGCCGCGGTAAGCACCGGCTTTGACCACAACGGTGCAGTCTTCGGGCACATCAATTTCGGTATGATAATCAATATTGCCGCCGTAGAACGGGAGACCCTGGGAAAGAATCGTGTGGAATGCGATCTTATCGCCGGGGGCAGTAATGGTCTTCTCACAGCCCGCTGCGCGAAGACCGAATTCGCCAAGCAGATAGCACCATTCGGTGTTGGTCTGACGGCCGAAGGGCATTGTCACGATCAGTTCATTCTCGCCCTTCTTCAGAGCCGGCAGCGGCAGGGTCTTGATGGATGCATCGGTAAAGTAACCCGTGATATAGGGCTCCACCGGTTCCCCGTTAAAGACGATATCCAGGTCTTCCGCATCCTCGATGGCGAGGCTGATGCCGTCGCAGTCGATTTCGGAATTGATCACATAACGGAGGGTCAGGATATGTTCCGGCGTTTCCGGCTCAAATACCCACGGCTGCACGATATGTCCCTGACGGGGCGGCATGCCGAGTGCGGCGCGGACCTTGTTGTCCAGACGCAGAATTTCATCTGCCGGGCGGAATTCTTCCTCATCATCCCACTTGTATTCTGCGGTATCCAGAAGCAGAACGTTTGGCTCGGTCAGATTGTAATCGACACGGCTGCGGAAGTTTGCAGCACCGATCTGCTGCAGAGTGATGCCGGGGACGCTGACGCTGGGCAGTGCCTGCGGGAGCAGCTTGATGAGCAGACTGTCGGAGGAGAAAATGGTGCGGCTGATGACAGTAAAGCCGTTCTCCGTGGTATAAGAAAGCGCTTCGGTATTGCCGTTCAGCGTGTTATAGAGAACAGGGGTATATTCGCCCTTCACATACAGACGGATGCCCTGGGGCTTGGTGATGAAGTTGTTCTGATTGTCTCTGCTGTGCGCAATGAACAGCCACTTGCAGTCACTGTCCTCACGGAGCTGGTACAGAAGGTTATCCGTTCTGACACCGGTACCGATGCGGATGTCGATCAGACGGTCTTCTTCCAGAGCTTCGAGAATGGAGTTCTTATCAAAGTTTGCATGCTCGGAAGCATCATAGAGTGCTTTGACCTCATCGGTAGGAACTGCATCCAGAAGTGCGGGGCACTTGCCGACAAAGATCAGCTTGCCGCCCTTGGCGCGGAACTGTTTCAGAATTTCGAGGGTCGTGCGGCGCATGGTTTCCAGTTCGGGAACCAGAATAGTGTCATATTCCATAACGCCGACAGGGAGCTTTGCACCAATTTCGCCGACCTGTTCCGGAAGAAGAGATTCACTGATGAAGTCGAAGTCCACAAGACCGCCCAGCATCCAGTTGATAAGGGAGGAGAAATGTTCCTCCTGCTGTGCACGGATCGCTTCGGTCATAAACTTCGGGCCAAAGTGCAGCCAGTAGGATTCGACGGGATGAATGACGCCGACACGGACAACAGGCTTGCCGCGGGTCAGTGCGGTATTGACACGGGCAAAGTGATCCTCCACATAGGAGCATTCCTTATACCACGGAGACTGGTAACCGATGGCAGCGGGATAGTCACGCTTTGCCTCACCGTGCATGGATACCCAGAACAGATGAGGAACACGGACGGTAACGCCGAGGGCAGCCTGCCAGTCACCCTGGAACTTGTGACCGCGGAAATCGAAATCCCAGTCGGTAACACCGTAAAGCTCGGAAAGCATACCTTCTCTGCCGTACTGGTGAACAGCAGACTGACACTGCTTTGCCGTGGAGAGTTCCACATGGTTGCAGAGCATATCAATACCGGGCAGACCGAACTTGCGGTAGGAACGCATTGCCTCACCCAGGGCAGAAGTCTGGGAAAGCAGAGTCGGCTCCTCCATCATGTGACCGGTCATCTTGATGTTGTGATCTTCGCACCACTGACCGCAGTTGTCGGCAAACGCTTCGGTGAAACGGTCGCAGACATGGTCGTGGTAATGGTAACGCGGAACGGAGATCTTTCCGTCCGGCAGTTCCCAGAACAGTTCCGGCAGATGCGGGATCAGAGCATAACCGTACTTTGCTTCAAAGGTCGCCGGCAGATCGGGCGTCCAGGGAAGGGTAACATCGTTTTTGTCTGTTGCAAAGTTGAAGGTGCCTTTGCGGGAGAACTGCGGCTCATCCGTAAAGATAGCCGGGACAACGCCGTCGAACTCATCGCCGACAGCTTTTGCATAGCCTTCATGCGTAATGGAAATGAATTTGTCGATGGCCTCCTTGGAAAGCGTATCGACATAGGACTGACCGTTGTACCACGGATCATTTCCTGCTGTGGTCATATAAGCATACCACTTGGTGCCCTTTGCTTCATCCTCTGCGCCGATGATATCGCAGGAAGAAAGCATGCCGTCCGTGTCCAGAACGATATCAAAAACAGCAAGCAGATAGGGTGCCCCCTTGGTCAGTGCGTCTTCCAGAGTTCCTGCATTGTCGCGCTTCTTTACCGAGAAACACAGGCTGCGTGCACGGTAACGGTAATCCTTTGTTACAAGACCGCCTGCAGCGCCGGAGGGCCAGCGGTCCTCATCATACAGCCATGCAAGCATGTCTTCCTTCCTTGCTTTTTCAACACAGCCGCGGACCAGATCCATGAATTCATCGGTCAGGTACGGTGTTCCCATACCGGTTCTGGAATGCATGTGGAAGCCGCCCATGCCCATTTCCTTCATGACGTCGATTTCACGATCCAGAAGTTCCTGGTCCAGTCTGCAGTTCCATGCCCAGAACGGTGTGCAGCGGTATTCGCTGGTGGGCTTCTCAAAAAGCTCTTTTGACAGCGTTTCCGCCTGATTCTTCTTATAAAGCATGATATTGTCCTCCGTTTTCGGAAATTCCGGAGAATGGTATTCGTCTCCGGGGATTGTCTACATTATAGCAGATGAATCCGTTCTTGTCTACAGTTTTTATACAAAAAATAAAACTTCCCGGCAGAACTGTCAGGAAGTTTCGATTGGGATAAGTTACAGCACTTTGGATAAGAACTCAACGGTTCTCGGATTCTTGGGATGCTCAAAGAATTCTTCGGGTGTTCCCTGTTCGGAAATGATACCGTCGGAGATGAAGAACACACGGTCCGCAATCTCTCTTGCAAAGCCCATTTCATGGGTGACGATGATCATCGTCATGCCTGCATCGCCGACCTGACGGATGAGGTCAAGAACTTCGCCGACCATTTCGGGGTCAAGAGCAGATGTCGGTTCATCAAACAGCAGAACCTTCGGATTCATGGCAAGGGCACGGACGATGGCAATACGCTGTTTCTGACCGCCGGACAGGGTGGACGGATAGACGTTTGCTTTTTCTTCCAGACCGATGCGCTTTAAGAGCCGCATGGCGTTTTCTTTCGTTTCATCAACGATCTTCTGCTTGGTTTCCGTGATCTCACCCTTGTATTTTCCGAAGAACTTCGCAATTTTCTGTCTGCGGAGCCGCTTCATCCGGATGGAGACCGGAGCCAGCATGATGTTTTCAAGGACAGTCTTGTTTGAGAACAGATTGAAGGACTGGAAGACCATGCCGATCTTCTCACGGTGAACGTTGATATCTACCTTCGGATCGGCAATATCAACACCGTCAAAGTAAATGGAGCCGCCCGTGGGATCTTCCATACAGTTGAGGCAGCGCAGGAATGTGGATTTACCGCCGCCGGAAGGACCGATAACGGCAATCTTTTCGCCCTCGTAGATGTTTTCCGTGATGCCGGTGAGCACGTGCAGCTTACCGAAGGACTTCTGCAGGTTCTCGATGCGGAGCACAGGCTCGCGGGTTTCGTTATTTGTGTACTCTGTCACTGCGTCCGAGCCTCCGTTCCATCAGTTTGATAAGCCCGGTAATGACCAGGACAATGACGATATAGATCGCTGCCATGACCAGATACGGGACCATGAATTCGTAGTTATTGGTACCGATATAGCGGAATGCCACACAGATATCGGTTGCGCCGACGAAGCCGACGACGGATGTTTCCTTGATAAGGGCGATGAATTCATTGCCCAGGGTAGGAAGGATATTCTTGATTGCCTGGGGAATGACGATCTTCATCATGGTGGTGAAGAAGGAAAGACCGAGGGCACGGCCTGCCTCCATCTGACCGGGATCGACGGACTGGATACCGCCGCGCATGATCTCGGAAATGTATGCACCGCTGTTGAGACCGAAGATGATCACACAGACATTGACAGCCGGCAGCTGGATACCCATTGCCGGGAACAGAACATAATAACCGAGCAGCAGCTGAACGACGATCGGTGTACCGCGGAAGAAGGCAACGTAGATATTGCCGATGCGCTGCAGGATACGGGTGATGCGCTTATGCGGTGGGATAACCTTGATCGCGGCAATGATGGTACCGATCACAATACCGATGATAAGTCCGAGTACTGCAACGATTGCCGTATTTTTCAGGCCTTTGAGGACTTCTATATAGCCGCCCGCCTCGATGAACGTCCGCTGGAATACGCGCCATTTTTTCGGAAAGCTGGTAAAAAAGTTCATTTGATCAATATTCCTGTATCGTTTGAAAAGATGCGTCCCCCCGCTTTTGGGGCGAGGGGACAACGTATGTAGCAGTTTGGGTTAAAGAACTCAGTTGGTTGCGTTGATGTTGGAAACGATTGCCTTTGCAGGAGCGATGTCGATGACAACGTAATCGCAGTTGCCGTTCAGCATGTTCTGTGCAGCCAGAGCACCGACTTCATAAGGAACGCAGGTGACCTTGAAGCCATCGAAGCCCCAGTCAGCATCGCCTCTGACGTAGAATTCACCGGTAGTACCGGTCTGGACACCGACCTTGACGGAATCGGTCATCTCATTAAGGATTGCTTCAACATCTGCTGCGGACTTGCATGCGTCAAACTTGGTATCGGAACCCTTGACGATGATGACCTGAGATGCGTTGTAGTAAGCATCGGAGAAGTCGAGGATCTCCTTACGGGTCTCGTTGATGGTAAGACCTGCAGCTGCGATATCGCACATACCGCTGCCGACAGAAGTGCAGACAGATTCAAATTCCATGTTGTCGATGACCAGTTCCTTGCCGAGGTACTCAGCAAGCATGCTCATGATTTCCATGTCAACGCCGAGGTAGTAGGTGCCGTCCTTGTACTCGAAGGGAGCGAAGCCTGCGTTGGTAGCAACAACCAGCTGAGCCTTGGAAGCATCCTTTTCAGCGGATACGACGGGAGTGGGGGTGCCGCTGCCGAAGTACTTGTCGATGACTTCCTGGAACTTGCCGTTTGCCTTGATTTCGGATAAGAACTTGTTGACGCTTGCGAGGAGCTCTGCATCGCCCTTCTTGACGGCGTATGCGTATTCCTCTTCGGTCAGCGGGATGTCGATGACCTTCAGCGCGTCGCCCTTGGAGCTTTCGCTGCCGCAGGAAACAAGTGCGGTCATAGAGAGCAGCATCAGAGCTGCAAGCATAAGACTGAGCAGTTTTTTCATGGTGGTTTCTCCTTTGTTTTAATAAAATGTTTTGGTTTTTGCGCACGCGGCGCTTGGGACTATGATGGTATTATACTGCATAAATCATCTTTTGTCAAGGGGTTTTGCGAAAAAATATGCATATTCATGAATATTTATAAAATACGTCGTTCTGCACAGGAAACAGGGAGTTTTTCGTTCTATTTTCGTCCGATCCTTGAAAGTCGGGCAGGTTTCTTCCGTTTTTCTCCGGTTTATACAGCTTTTCCGGATAGTTATTCTGTTTTTCTATATGCAGTCCGCTGCATATATGCGTTCTTTTTTGCATAACAGAGGCAGAAAGTCTGAACGGAATGTAAAAAAACAGGCTGTGCCCCTTGCATTTGGAGCGGATTTATTATATAATATAAGGGAAACAATTCTCCAAAGAAGGATGGAATAAAACAATGAAAGCAGTTATCACCGTCACCGGCAAGGACGTTGTCGGCATCATCGCAAAGGTCTCTGCCGCCTGCGCTGAATACTCCGCCAATATCGTCGATATCTCCCAGAGCGTATTAAGCGAATATTTCGCTATGATCATGGTCGTTGAAATCGACGGCCTCGCTGTCCATTTCACTGAATTTGTCGACCGCATGAAAGAGCTCGGTGAGCAGAACGGTCTCGTGATCCATACCATGCACGAGGACGTCTTCAACGCGATGCACCACATCTGAACCGAAAGGAACTTCTGCCATGCTGAATATGAATGATGTAATGGAGACCATCCACATGATCGAGGGTGAAAACCTCGACATCCGGACGATCACCATGGGCATTTCGCTTCTGGACTGCGTCTCCGAGGATGCAGACCGGTTCTGCGACAAGATCTACGACAAGATCACAAAGAAAGCGGAAAAGCTGGTCGCCACCGGCAACGAGATCGAAAAGATGTACGGCATCCCGATCGTCAACAAGCGTGTTTCCGTCACCCCCATCGCCATTGCTGGCGGTGCTCTCTCCCCTGACGGTTTTGTGCAGGTTGCAAAGACCCTCGACCGTGCGGCTGACACCCTGGGCATCAACTTCATCGGCGGCTTTGGCGCGCTGGTCCAGAAGGGCTTCACCGCCGGCGACCGCAATCTGCTCGCTGCCATTCCGGAAGCTCTTGCCTCTACCGGCAAGGTCTGTTCTTCCGTCAATGTCGCATCCACCAAGGCAGGCATCAATATGGACGCCGTCGCCATGATGGGCGATATCATCAAAGACTGTGCTTACCGCACCAAGGACGCGGATTCCATCGGCTGTGCAAAGCTCGTCGTCTTCGCCAATGTTCCCGAGGACAATCCCTTCATGGCAGGTGCCTTCCACGGTGTCGGTGAACCTGACTCCGTCATCAATGTCGGCGTTTCCGGTCCCGGTGTCGTAGCCAGTGCCATCAAGCGCGCAGGCGACTGTGATTTCTCCACCCTTGCGGATATCATCAAGCGCACCGCGTTCAAGATCACCCGTATGGGGCAGCTGGTCGCATACGAGGCTTCCCGCCGTCTGGATGCTCCCTTCGGCATCGTCGATCTTTCCCTTGCTCCCACCCCTGCTGTCGGTGACTCCGTTGCCCATATTCTTGAGGGTATGGGTCTTGAGAAGTGCGGTGCCCACGGTACCACTGCTGCCCTTGCCCTGCTCAATGACGCAGTCAAGAAGGGCGGCGTCATGGCATCTTCCCACGTCGGCGGTCTGTCCGGCGCGTTCATTCCGGTCTCTGAAGATGCCGGCATGATTGATGCTGTTGCCTGCGGATCCCTGACCATTGAAAAGCTGGAAGCCATGACTGCGGTCTGCTCCGTCGGTCTCGATATGATCGCCATCCCCGGCGATACACCTGCGGACGTCATCTGCGGCATCATCGCCGATGAAATTTCCATCGGTGTCGCCAACACCAAGACCACCGCTGTCCGTGTCATTCCTGCCTATGGCAAGAAAGCCGGCGACAATGTGGAATTCGGCGGTCTGCTCGGCTACGCTCCGGTCATGAAGCTGAATACCATGTCCCCTGCGGCATTTATCGCCCGCGGCGGACGTATTCCCGCACCGATCCACAGCTTAAAGAACTGATTTACCCCAGCAATTCTCAAAAACGGGCTCTGTCTGCAGAGACTTTATTCGAAGTCTCTGTGCGCAAAGCCCTTCTTTTTCCTCTGTTTTCTGAAACCGGGAGGTTCTGTCAATGAAAATTCTTCATACTGCCGACCTGCATCTGTGTTCCCCCATGGAGCGCTTCCTCTCCCCCGAAAAGGCCCAGCGCCGCCGCAGTGAACTGCTGTCGGGCTTTGTATCCCTTATCGACTGTGCAAAGACCCATGAAATTGACACCGTTCTACTGTCCGGCGATCTCTTTGA
>JAKSPR010000086.1 GCA_024404655.1 Clostridia bacterium
GGCACGCCCTACAATCCCTACAGCCGCGCGGACTCCCCCGACAAAGGCAAATACCGCACCATCGGCATCAACCGTACCGGCGTTATGTCCATCTGCCAGATCCGGGGAGACAAACCGGATGCCCTGAAGGCGCTGGAATGGATCTGCTTCGGCTCTACTTCCTTTGATACGATCCTGCCCGTTTATCCCCATGTCGATCATATCCCGGCTTATCTCTCTGAGGTCTCGACCGATGTTTCCACGGAGAATTTCTACTGGTGCAGCCGCCTTCTGGGCGCTCTGACCGATCCCAACTACGGAACGGCGATTCCCTATATCGAGCGTTATCAGGAAAGTGTCGCTGCCAAGGCCCGCCGGATCGTAAACGAATATGACCGGCGCATTATCGAAACCGGAGATACTTCCCTTTTCGCAGAAGCCAACGACAAGCTCTGCGAAATGGCAAAGCGGGAGACCCAGTCGACCCTCAACGCCGTCGTCGCCGACGCCAGCCGCAATATGAAAAACGGTTATAACCGCGGAGATCACTGATCCACATATCCCAAACCCGGCAGATATTCCCGTCTGCCGGGTTTTTCTTGTTATTTCCGATAAAAAATCCCAATGAACTTTAGACAAAAAGTGAATGGAAAAACCGTCGTATTCTATGATATAATATACTTGTTAATTTTATCCGAAAGGAACATTATGTTATGAAAAAGAAATTTCTTTCCACGGCAATCCTTTCCGCAATGGTTCTTTCTTTTGCCGCCTGCGGCGATACGCCTGCAGCCCCTGTCGAGACCGCAGCAAACCCCTCCGCGGCGACAGATACAGCTGCCGTCACAGAGCCGGAGATCACCGATAATCTGCCCGATACCGATCTTGGCGGATATGATTTCTCCATCTTCCATTTTGATGAATCCTGGCTGACCTGGGCAAAGACCCAGCTGGATGCAGAAGCCGAAAACGGCGAGCTGCTCAACGACGCCATCTATGCCCGCAACCGCACCATTGAAGAGCGTTTCAACTGCAACATCAACATTTTTGAGCAGGAGATGGTTCAGGCAAGCGACGTCCAGAAAGAGGTCATGGCGGGTGACTCCACCTACGACGTGTGGCTGACCTACGATATCTGGCTGCTCGGCTGCATCCAGTATCTGATGCCCTTTGAAAATCTCCCCTATATCGATCTGAACGCCGAATGGTGGAATCCGCTGGCAACCAACGTTTTCACCCTCCGCGGCGATCACTATGCGGCAGCGGGCAACTACAGTCTGTCCGTGCTCTCCCGCGCCTCCGGTTTTGCATTCAACAAGACCATTTACAATAACCTTGATATGGGCTATTCCCTCTATGAACTGGTTAATTCCGGCAAATGGACCATTGACAAGCTGTTTGAGATCGCACAGGCATCCTACTCCGACCTGAACGGTAACGGTCAGATCGACGAA
This sequence comes from Clostridia bacterium, assembly GCA_024404655.1. Classification (GTDB taxonomy): domain Bacteria; phylum Bacillota; class Clostridia; order Oscillospirales; family CAG-272; genus RGIG3925. The sequence continues at coordinate 1,434 of JAKSPR010000086.1, forward strand.
GGCGATCTGTTCGGCATCGGCGGCTCCTGGAAGGAATTCTATAACCGCATGATGCTGGGCTCCGGCATTCAGTACGTCGCAAAGGATTCGGATGACTTCCCGGTCTTCACGCTGCCTACCGACGAGGGCGCTATCAACAAGATCCAGTACATTTACGATCTGTTCCAGGATAAGCGCGTATACAACAATCTGGGCAACAACGTTGACAACAGCGGCGGTATGGGGGACTTCAAGAACGAGACACAGTTGTTCGTCGTCGATAACCTCCTGGGTCTGGAAAACAAGCGCAGCTACGATATCGACATCGGCTTCATCCCCACGCCCAAATTTGACGAAGCCCAGACCCAGTATTATGCCCCCGCTTTCGGTGCGGAAGTATCCATTCTCTTGAAGACTCTGCCCGAAGAAAAGTGGGAGACCGTCGGTCTGCTTCTGGAGGCCATGGCTTTTGAGACCAACAAGTCCGTTATTCCGATGTACAAGGAAGTCCTTCTGAAAACGAAGTATGCCCGCGACAACGAATCCGAATCCATGATCGACATCATCATCGACTCCATCAGCTTTGAATTCGGTCTGAACGCATGGCAGGAAACCGTTGCCAATCCCCTTGTCACCGGTGTCTTCATGAAGAACGGCAACATCGCCTCCACCCTTGCAAAGATGGAAAAGAGCGTTGCAAACGAAATCAAGAAGCTCGACAAAAATCTTGGACAGTAATCCTTCATCAGCCGTTTCAGTAAACAAAACATGCCCGGTAAAGCCTTATCCGCTTTACCGGGCATTCATGTTTTATGGAGTTTTAATCAGCAAAACCTGCAAGAACCTTATCCAGACGGCGCTGTGCGGGCTTCAGGTTCTTCTGATACATGGAAGCCACATCCTTGGAGCCGCCGGTCTTTGTGAAGTTCATACGGGAACCAAGCAGGTGTGCGAAGCCTTCCCAGTTGTCGTAGCAGTACGCGAAGGAAACGGTCAGGTTATCGTTGATGATACCCAGCATCTCCACGTCGTCGGGAGAATCCGCGATCTTACCCTTCAGGGTGATCTCATAGTATGCGGGAATGATATCATAGTAACCGTAGTAGGTCATCGCCTCGAAGATGTAGCCTGCAAATTCGGGGTTCTGGGTCGTGATCGGAATACTGAACAGGGACGGGCATGCAAAGACGTAGTAGCCGTCCTGCTGCTCATCATATTTCGGCATCGGAGCAACACCATAGGAAATATCCGCTTCACGATAGAACTGATTTGCAAAATACAGATGAGAGAATGCGTATGCCGCATGGCCGTTAGCAAACAGCGGAGGCAGGTAATCCGGGTCATCCTTCTGATAGGAGGAAAGCAGCACGCCGTTGGTACCATAGTACCAGTCATAGATCTTTTCGACCAGAGAAACGGTCTTATCGGACATGACGGAGAACTCTCTGCCGCCGTCAGCGGTGGGAGCAAGAACGGAGGTCTTGGTGGAAACAAGGAAGCCGTTCTGGGACGGATAGGTCATAAAGCCATAAATGTCTTCAATATCATGGGTACCGTTGCCGTTGACGTCCTGATAGAGATCCTTGGTCTGGGAGATCAGCTCATCCATGGTCCACTTGCCGGATCTGACCATATCATAGGGGAATACCATATCGTTTGCGCTCAGGATATCCTTATTGAATACAAGAACCTTGGCGGAAGCCAGCTGGTTATAGTTGATGCCGGAGCAGATGGTGAACATCTTGCCGTAGACGGTCATTTCATCAACGTACTGCTTCGGCCACCAGGGCTTGGATAAGTCCAGATTCGGGACCTCATAAAGGTTCATAAAGTAACCGGCGATGGCGTTGTTGCAGGTACCGACAACGTGACCGTAGATCAGCTCAAACGCATCGTCGCCTGCAAGAACAAAGCGGGAGACCATATTGCCGTGCTCGTTGTATTCGGTGACGGAATTGTCCAGCGTCAGTTTGAAGTTGTACTTCTCCATCATCATGCTGTTTCTCTTATAGATCGCATCGTTGACGCCTTCACCGTTCAGAGAATCCGCATAGAGAGATTCTGCATCGGATTCTGCGTAGCAGGAGATACGGTATTCGGCACCGCCGAAATCCATATCCGGAAGACCGAGTTCGGGGCGGGGATCAACGGCTTCGGTCAGGGCTTCGGTTGCGTTTCCGCCATTCGGCGTCTGTGTCTCTGTGGGAGTTTTGGTCTCATCACCGCAGGATGCAAATGCAAGCAGAAGTGTTGCTGCAGCAAGGGTAAGGGATAACTGTTTTTTCATTTTATGACATCTCCAATCCAGATGATAAATTATATTCTTCGTGATATGCCGGGAGGGAATCCCGATGCATACAGAAATCTCATTATAAGCATAGCACACTTTGATCAAAAAATCAACCGCATTCCGCGATTTTTTCCTCCGATACATAAAAAATTATTTCAGGGACAATTCATGAATGGGAAAGGTCAATTTCGGAAGCAGTCTTGCAATTCCGCCTGCCCTGTGCTATAATTGATAAAATTATTTCAGAATAAGAAAAGTGAGGTTTTCATCATGACCGCCAACCGTTCCGCCGCTGCACTGCTTCTGGCTGCTCTGGTGCTCACCACCGCAGCTTCCTGCGGTTCCTCCGATAATACTCCCGCCCAGACGGAAAAGAAGGACAATACCCTCGCACCCGTCGAAACAGAAGTCATCGACTACGCCGACAACCTGCCGGATGACCTTGATTTCGGAGGCTACACGCTGCGTCTCTATGCCGGTGATACCTCCACCATCTGCTTCACCGCCGATGAATCCGCAGACTTCATCAATGACAAATTCTATAAGCGCAATCTGCAGATGCTGGACAGACTGAATCTGCAGATGGTTACCAAGTCCGATACCACTGCGCCCTGGGACAACTTCACCGCCGATATCCGCAAGTCCGTTCTGTCCGATATGGATGAATATGACTTCCTCATGGGTGCCAACTGGTACACCACCGGCTTTGTTTTTGACGGTCTGGTACAGGACCTCTCCGAGGCACCCTATATCAACATCGACAGAGAATACTGGGCAACCGACTATATCAAGGGTATGTCCTATAAAGGCCACTATTATTTTCTCTCCGGCCCCATCGAAAAGACCTATCTTTCCAACATGTGCTGCACCTTTGCCAACAAGAACCTCTGGAACAGCCTCTATGACGGCTCTGTCCATGAGATGGTCGATTCCGGCAAATGGACACTGGATGCGCTGAAAGGCTACATCACCGAGGTCTATCAGGATCTGAACGGCGACGCCCGCATCGACGAATATGACCGTGTTGCTTTGGCTCTCGGTTCCGACCACGCCGTTGAGCGTAATGTCAGCGCTGCCGGCATCATGGTCGCTCCTTTTGATGCAGACGGTGTTCCGCACCTGAACTTCATCGACGACTCCGCACCGCTGGTCAGCTTCTGGGAGAAGTGGTTTGAGATCAAGACCAGCCCCCGCTGCCTGCGCGTCAACTGGGACGCCGAAACCACGCCCAACACCACCAACGCCATTCTGGATATCTTCAAGCAGGGACACATGCTGTTTGCCTTTGCCTTCCTGCGTGATACCGAATCCACCCTGCGCGATATGAACGACGACTACGCAATTCTGCCGCTGCCCAAGCTGGATGAAGCGCAGAAGGACTACGTCTCCATCCTCGCAGACCAGAACCTGATCGCCGCTATCCCGCGCACCGCTACGGAAGAAGGCTCCGGCGCTGCTCTTGCGTTCCTGGAAGCATGTGCTGCCGAGACCTACCGTTCCATCTACCCGGCATACTTTGAGGATGCATTGAAGAACAAGTACATCCGTGATGAAGAATCCGTCAAGACCATCAACCAGCTTGCCCAGCACTCTGCTGCAGACTTCGGCTCGCTGTATATTGATATCGGTTTTGCAAACTTCGTCCGCTATGAAGTCAGCGATGCCAACATCGCCTCCGCTGTGCAGAAGAAGAGCAAGATCTTCAATAAGCAGCTGGACAAGATGCTGGAAGCACTGGAAGGCAACGCATAAGGTTTTCAAAAAAAACTGCCCTTTGGAAAGAGGATCTGTCATCCTCCTCCAAAGGGCAGTTTTTGTATCCGTTCATCCTGGTCTCTGCTCTCGGCATGTTTTCTGCGATTACCGATACTGTAGGATGACCGGCAAGGGCTTTGCGCTCGCCCTTGCAGTCTTCGCAGGCATCCTCGCCTGATTGATACTGCGTATAGGGTATTTGAAAGCTATGGAACTGTTCTGTTTTTTTCTGTCTGACCGTTACCAGAACCAGCCGCTCGGATACCCCTTGTCGCTCCAGTCATAATCCCGGATGCGGGCGTATTCCTCGTCGGTGATCTTTAAGATCGTGCCGTGCTTATAGCCGTAAGGGAAAGAGAACTCTTCATCGGCGCGGCGGAAGATGCCGGTCGTGATATCCTCGCTGACAAAGGGAACATATCCCTGTCCTGCTCCCGGCACGCCGTAGTAGTCAAGGAACAGGCAGTACCGTCCGTCGTCCAGCTCCACAGCGGTGGGCGCTTCATAGAGACCGCGCTCGATGACATCTCCCACACAGCGGTCAAAACAGTCCATACGGCGGTAAGGGCCTGTGATCGTATCCGCTTCGTACATGCGGATGCTGCAGACCTCCCCGGCCTTGCCGAACATATAGTATTTCCCCGCTTTTGCATATACGGCGGAGTCGATGATCTCACTGCGTTCTTCCTCGTGAAGCACCTTCGGTTCCGTAAAGTGTTCAAAGTCGGCAGTATAGGTATAAATGATGCGCTTGCTCTTATAGTCATCGTAAGACCACGAGGACGACCAGTGCAGCATGAATGCCTGCTTTTCTTCATCCCAGATCGCATCCGGTGCCCAGACGCAGCCGAAGCAGGAACCCATATCCGCAAGGCGCGATTCCGTCCAGTGGACAAGATCGTCGGATTCCCAGATCACAAGTCCTGTACTGCCCTGGGTGCCCACCTTGCTCCAGAATTCCGGGCGGTAGAGGCGGCAGCCGTAGGAAACGGACAGATCCGTTGCGACGATGTAAATGCGCCCCGTCTTCGGATGGCGGACGATGGTAAAATCTCTGACGCCTTTGGTACCGACGTAGCTCCAGAGGACAGGTTTGCCGTCGTTGACTGCTTCCCAATGGAAACCGTCGCGGCTGATACCGAAATAGACCTGCTCACCGTCCGGCGTGGTCTTTTCGCGGAAATGGGCAAATAAATATGCGCTCATCTGACTACCTCAATAATCTCATGGATTTCCACACGGTCAACCTGCACGGTGATTCTGCCGTCCGCATAGGTAAAGGGCAGTTTCTTTCCCGCCGGCTGCAGGATCAGAGCTTTTGGTTCCTCCTCTGCCGCAATGGACAGGGTGATATCACGGCAGGGCTGGATGCGGTCTTCCGTTGCGACACCTGCATCCCTGTGCGCACCGTTTGCGTTGACAAGCTGAATGAGCTGCCGTCCGTCCTTGATGAAATCTGTGATTTCTAGCGTTCCTTCGCATGCTTCGATGCGCACGGAGGGCGTATAGAGCTTATCAAGCAGGCGATTCATGATAATTTTGTGTAAATACTGGGCATTTGCCTGATAAGCGGAGCCGAAGTCCGCCCCAACGAATGCAAGGAATCCGTCACCATAAGCCTGTACCGCCGCCAGCGCTTCGGGCTCATCCTTGACGGAACCTGCCATCCATGCAACAGCCTCACCCGGCACCGTGCGGGAGCGGTAAACGGAACCGTAGTCGATGCCGTCAACGGTCATAGCCTTCATGGGATCATAGACCTCACCAACGGTATAGCCCGCCGCATCGGCAAAGATCCGGGTCGTCTTCCGACCGACCAGAACGAGGCTGCCGCCGTGCTTTGCATAGTCCAGCAGCTCTTCTATGGTCTCAGGCGCCAGTCCCGCATGCAGCTCCGGAACGACGAGCACGGGATAGTCTGCGCACTTTCCCTTGATGGTATGCTCGGAAACGATCTCCACGGAGTGCCCCGCATCGCAGAGCAGAACCGTCAGACCCATGATCTTCTCGCAGCCGTTGCGGGAATAGAGAGAGCCGGACTCCTTATGTCTGTCATACGTGGACATGAGCACGCCCACCTGATGCTTTGCGTGACCGCGGAAGCAGAAGTCCTGCCGTGCGCGCATGAAATCGGAAAGCGGCTTCATGCGGCGGATCTGTTCCATACGGGGAGAGCCGTCCGGCTGCTGGGTAATATAGTTCTGGAAGCCGCCGCCCAGAGAAATGACGGCTGCCGCCTCCTGCATGATCTGCACCGGGTGCTTCGGCGCATAGAAGCCGTTTGCACTGCGGAAATTCCATGCCATTAAATCCCATGTGTGATTCTGTTGGGCAATGGCGCGTCCGGCATAACGGGCGGAATTGAAGGAGTTGCCGGGGTTCAGGTCGCCGGAAATAAAGTCGACGTCGGAGGTCACAGGCTCCGGCATGTGGTCGGTATAGGACCAGTTGGACGCGATCTGGAAATCGGGCTTTGCCTTGTGGAGCGCGTCAACGTACTTTCTGACGTACCGGCGGAACAGTTCGCGGCAGAATTCACGGTATTCGTCATAATAGGGCTTGTCGGGAGAAGACGGAAGTTCTCCGCCCAGATCGATTCCGGTTTCCTTTTCAAAAGCAGCAATGGTTTCGGGATCGAAATCCGCATGGCTGCCCCAGCAGTCGCCGTCCACCCACGCGCCGTTGACGCCGTACTTCACGGCCAGCTCGGTGAGCTGCGGGATCAGAAGATCATCGGCATAGGAACCGATGGTACGGGTAGAACCCATGCCGCCGTCCGCGCCGCTTCGCTTGCCGTCCGCGCCGAGCACCGCCTGATCGGGATGCTCTTTGCAATAGCGATTATCAATGACGCCGGAATAGTGCATATAAAGGGCAACGTCTTCCTCTTTTGTCACTCTGCGCCACAGAGCCAGCGGATCGCCGTTTACCGGAGCTTTCTCCGAAAATTCAGGCATGGCGTTGCCGCAGGAAGAGGGATAGGACGTCCAGCCGGGATGACCTTTACAGTCGATCTGCAGGAAATCCGGGCGGAGCAGTGTGCAGATCTCACGGATCTCTTCCTCTGTGAGCGTGTCACCGACAGGCGGTCTGCCGGGATATGGGCTTGCGTGAAAATCAAAATGAAGACCGAAATAACTGTCTTTGCGTGTTTTCATATAGTTGTACCGTTCCTTTCATCGTTTTGTTTTATCGGAGCCGATTTCTATCGGAGTGCTTTCTTTGGGCATGCTTTGACACATTCCATACAGAGAATACATTCCGTGCCGTGTTTTCTGCTCCGCTTCGGGTCCAGCATATCGACCTCCATCGGGCAGACGCGGCGGCACTTGCCGCAGGAAATACATTTTTCTTTGTCGCAGGTGACGCGGAGCAGAGAAAAATAACTCATGGGTTTCAGAAACACCGTGATGGGACAGAGATATTTGCAGAACGCCCGGTTGTCCCGGAACCGGCGGGCAAGAAAAATCCCCAGCGCATAATACAGCACATTACCGAAAAGGAGACTATAGAACATGATCCGCTCAAGATTGCCCGCATGAAGCAAAAACAGCGCAAGCACAAAAACAAACGACAGCGCAAACATGACATACCGCAGATATCCGAGCTTTTCATTTCGTCTTATATCAGGGTCTCCCTCCGGCTGCTTCCATGGCAGGAAATCCAGTACCATCGCCGTCCAGCAGGCATAGCCGCACCAGCCGCGCCCGAACAGCAGAGGACCTATGATCTTTGCCGCCGCATAATGGATGGTCGCCGCCTCAAAAACACCGGTGAAAAGATAGTACCAGAAACCCTCGATCTGCATATTCTCTCCCCGCAGAATGCCGAGGTACACGAGCATATACAGTCCCACAAACAACTGGGAAAACCGCCTTGCTCCGGGCTTCTTCCGCATCATCATGGACACGCTGACGGCAAGGCAGATACCGATATAGCTGAAATTGAATAAATAAAACAGATTGTCTTTGGCAAGCCACAGGGTCACGGCGACAGTTTCAAACACGAAAAACAGAATGAGCGGCAGAGGACTATGTTTTTTCATTTTCCGGCTTTATCCTTCATCTGTTTTTCAGCCGCGTGTTTTGCGGCTTCTTCTGCGTGTTTCGCAGCTTCCCTCGCTCGGTTTACATACTGTTTCACCGTAGTGAAAGCAAGAACCGCGGTGGAGATCAGCTGCACAATGCCGATGATGCGCAGGGCGATATCCGGCAGTGTGACGCCGATGATATTCAGAATCGCCAGAACCGCGGAAAAAGAACCGGTAATAAAAAGGCTCACGGCCCAGACACGGGTCAGAATTTTATCTTTCATTCCAAAACCTCCGGAGATGATTTGTCTTCATTATAACACATCCGCTCCGACCTGGGCAGAGGTTTCAAAGACACATTTGACAACGCCGGGGCACTGTATTATAATGGAGCGAATGCCACCAA